>CATEEE010000155.1 GCA_949499045.1 Marinobacterium sp. xm-d-530
CCTAGAATGAGTGCAAGTAGTTCGAAGGTGCCGTGCTCATTAAACACATACACAGCAGAAGCAACCAACAAAGCGGATGAGAGCAAAAGCCAAAATAGCTTGTTAGGCTCAAGTAGCTGAGTTTTAAAGTCTGTAGATGTCGTGTTTAAAGTATTCATGTTCGACTCCTTTTAGGAGTGGCAATACTAAAGATCTTTTAATAACTCTTCCAAGAATGTTTGGTGATTTTATATACAATTAAGTTATTAAAAGTATTTTGCTTATAAAAAAGAGCGCCGTAGCGCTCTTCGTCATCAATCATGCATCGGTCACTTTATGTACTGCTGTGACAGCTTTTCAGCAAGTGCTTTTGCTTCGCTTTGCTCGGTTTCAGACAACTTCATCAGTAGGCGTGCTTCTATCGTCTGAGCGGTCGTTGAGCCAGCATTGGCTGCTGCTTTCATCCATGCGTAGGCGGTAATGTCCGGATTAACTGAAAGGTCATTACCATTCCCAGTAGCGTAAAGCGTACCTAAGAAGAACATCGATTCAGTGTATCCCGCTTCAGTCGCTTGCAAGTAAAGCTTCTCAGCTTGTGCAAAATTTTGTTCTGTTCCGCTGCCAAAGTTATAGCTTCTAGCCAAGTTGTGAAGGCCGGCCAGTGAGCCATTATGAGAGGCTTTGTCGAACCATTGCAGGGCAAGATTTAGATCTCTTTCAACGCCTTGGCCAAACTCGTACATTTCACCGACACGGTTTTGAGCGTCGGCATCACCCGCTTCTGCTTTAGGGAGCAGTTGAGTGAACTCGGCAAGGTAGACTTCATTTCGCATGACTCGAAGCGCGTTGATACTATCAAGGTGGCCCTGACGCGCGGCACTGCTGAAGTATTGCTTAGCGTCCTCTTTGCTCTTTTCAACGCCCTGACCATCACGGTATAGAGTGCCCATTAAATAGAGAGCATCTAAATCACCCTCTTTGGCTAGAGGTTTGAGCTCTTCAAGAGCTTTGGTGTAATCGGCTGCCTGAATGGCACGTTCGGCTGCAATAATGGATGCAGCTTCAACTGACATGACTGGAAGAGCCAACGCAAAGGCTAGTGATAATAGACGAGCTTTGGTCAAACCTGACCTCCTATTCTATTCCAACAAATTAATAGTCAATAACCGTTAGTGTTATCAAAGTGGCGCTATCATAACCTTTTCACTGCATAATCCACAGAGCTTGCTCTGAATTTCTATTATGAGTAACGTTATGATTGATGTAGCGCAGGTTAAACCTGTCAATTTAAATGGACATTGAGGATTATCAAATGTTTCAAGATATGACAAAGCTGTTCGAACAGAGTGTTGAATCATTTCAAGAGCTAGCTAAGGTTCAGCAAGAGATGCTACAGCGTATTACCAATCAGCAGATTGAGTACACTCAACAGTGTATCCAGGCGACTATGAATCAGGCTAATGCTATTCAAGGTCTTAAGTCGCCTGAAGAGTTTATCGAAGCGCAAAAAGATTATACCCAGCGTTTGGAGTCGGCACTTAAGGCAGCGGCTGAGCAGAATATGAAAACGGTGCAAAACGCCCAAGAAGAGATTCAAAAAATTGCCTCTCAATCAATGGGTGGCAAGTAGTTTTTGATTCCGCTGATATACGGCAGTACTACAGGTAATACTGAACGCATCTCACAGCTAATTGCTGAGTGCTGGCCTGGGAATACGCCTTTAAATTTAATCTCAATCGACAGCATGGTTAATGCCGATATTGAACATGCCTCGTCAGTGATTATCGGTGTACCCACCTGGAACTTTGGTGAGCTACAAGAAGATTGGGAAGAGATTTGGTCGAGTTTTTGTGAAATTGACTTCTGTGGCAAACGCGTAGCACTGTTTGGATTAGGTGATCAATTGGGCTACGGCGATTGGTTTCTTGATGCGATGGGCATGGTTGCCACACAGGTTTCACAAAAGGGTGCTACGCTGGTAGGTGAGTGGCCTGTTGAAGGTTATGACTTTGAGTCCTCAAAAGCGTTAACCCCGTGTAAAAATGCTTTCGTGGGATTGGCCTTGGATGAGGATACACAATCCTTTGAAACCAGAGATCGTGTTGAGCGTTGGCTCAATCTTGTTTATCCACAATTGTAATGTTGAGTGTTTACTCGGAGAGAGATTATGTCTTTGAAGAAAGTTGTTTTAACCACTTTGTCTTGTGCTCTATTTACTGCGCCTCTGGCTCAGGCTGATCGAGCGGAAGATGCGATCGAATATCGTCAAGGAATCTTTAAAGCTTATGGATGGCACTTTGGTGCCATGGGTGCCATGGTTCGCGGCAAGGTTGATTATGATGCTGAACAGTTTGCCCACCATGCTAAGTCATTTTTAGCGGTTGCACCGCTTGCGGCTGAGGGGTTTATTGAGGGTTCTGATTTTGGTGACACATCTGCAAAAGATGAACTTTGGGAAAATCTAGATGATGTAAATCAGCGTTTTGTTGCTATGACAGAAGCGGCTGAAAAGCTAGTGGCCGCTTCTGGTGGTGAGTTATCTGACGCTAAGGCTGCATTTGGTGCTGTCGCTAAGTCTTGCAAAGGGTGTCACGACAACTACCGCGAGAAACGTTAAACGTCTTCTCAGATCCAAAACAGGAGTGCGCTAACAGCCGCTCCTGCTAGGCTTGCTGCAAAAAGAGTCAGTCCGCCTCGAATCTTAGGTGCTGCCTCTTCACTCTCCTTTTTACCGTGCAGCATAGCCTGTACGAGTTTTTCCCCTTTGAAACGCTGATACCAAACAATGGCTGCCACATGCAGGGCGATAAATAGAATCAACAGATTAAAAATCATCTCATGAAGCTCTGTCATCTCTAATTGAGCGTCGTAAGAGATTAAGTAGGCCAATGGCCCTTCAATAAAAATGTCATCGTTACTAAACAGCCCAGTCGTCACTTGCAGTGACATTAACCCTATGAGTGCTATGACGCTGAGAGCACCGGCAGGGTTGTGCGTATTGTAAGCTCTTTGTCCCCCCCCTTTGAGGTAGGCTATAACAGTGCTTGGGCGCTTAACGAAATGAGCGAAGCGAGAAGAGTCGCTACCGATAAATCCCCAAATGATGCGGAATGTGATCAAACCTGCAGCTAAAAAGCCCAAACGTGTGTGCCAGATCATCCAGTTGCCACCTAGCTCTGCGCTCAGCCAGCTTAAGCCAAAGAGCATTACAAGAAGCCAATGAAACAGTCGAGTGCCTAGATCCCAGATAGTGATAATTTTTTTCTGCATATTGATAAGCCCGCTATTGAATGAAAAATCACAACGTAAAAACGATATGGTATCCAGCTGATAGTGCATACCCAAGGAGTATCGCCCAACTCCATTTTAGATGTGCTTTGAAGGTGTAGATACCATTTGCTTGCCCCATCAGTGCCACACCGGCAGCTGAACCAATCGATAGTAACGAACCACCAATGCCAATACAGAGGGTCGCCAATAACCATTGGTTGCTCGACATGGGTATATCCATACTCAAGATGGCGTACATAACAGGTATGTTATCGATCAATGAAGAGCTAAGACCTATGATGAGATGGGCAGTGGTCTCTCCAAAGTTGCCGTAAAGAGAGGTCGAAATGAGCGCTAAATAGCCTAGAGCAGCTAAACCGCCAACGCTTAAGACGACGCCATAGAAGAACATTAATGTGTCCCAGCTCGCCCTTTCAACCACTCTAAAATTATCAAAACGCATAACCACTTCACCGTGATCACCTTTAAGGTGTTTTGTTGATGCGCCCATGTGGTGTCCACGCAGTTCACTCTCTTGCAACAGAGGATCTTGTTTTAACAATAGGTATCCGTAAATCTTTAACGCGCCTAGTCCCGTCATCATTCCAATCACGGGAGGTAATTTAAGAAATGAATGAATTAAAACAGAAACGGTTATGGTGGATAAAAAGAGCACCAATATCCCCATCGCTCCAGGTTTCATTGATTGTTGTTCGTGCGGAAGTTGGGCCGGTCCTGTGGGAAGGTAATGATTGAGTACTAGTGCGGGAATCAGCCAACTGATAAATGCGGGAATAATCAGGTGGGTAAATTCAAGAAACTTGAGTTTTTCCTGCTGCCAAGCCATCAGTGAAGTAATGTCACCAAATGGGGAGAATACTCCCCCAGCATTGGCGGCAATGACTACATTGATTAAGCCGAGTACCACGAATGGTGTCGTTCTTGTACCGACCGCCATGACCACAGACCCCATTAGTAACGCAGTTGAGAGGTTGTCGGCAATGGGGGATATAATGAACGTGAGTCCACCTGTGACCCAGAACACGGTTCTTAGAGAAAAGTCCCTAGCGATCAACCAACTGCGCAACGCAAGAAAAAGGTGACGCTCCTCTAAAGCATGAATGAAGGTCATTGCGCTAAGAAGGAATAGAAAAAGCTCGGCATACTCTAGCAGCGTATGTTCAAGGAGAACCCCCGCTTGCTCTGGCTGTCCATTGAGCGTATAGCCAAGACCGACCAACAACCAAATTAAGCCTGCGGCAACCATCATCGGCTTTGATTTGGCTAGGTGAGTTCGGTCCTCAGTGATGACGAAAAAGTAACCGACAATGAAGATAAGTACGGCTAGGTAGCCGTAAACTGTGCCAGTTAAGTCGATTGAGTTACTCATGCTCATACGATGAACTAGCTTGCCGATTATCTCAATAGAGGTGTAGGAAAAACGTTCAAATAAAGGCTGAGACAGTGATTTAAAGGTGAGGACAATTCCTGTAAAATATGCCCCCTTTTTAAGACCTTTTGGACATTTGCTCGACTATGGAAATTAATCCGATTGTTAACAGCCTTAAAGAGTATGCCGATCGCACAAAAGAGTTGCGTGGCTATCTCGAATATGACGAGAAGCTTGAGCGCTTCGAAGAGGTTGAGCGTGAGCTTGAAGATCCTAATATTTGGAATGATCAAGAGCATGCACAAAAGCTAGGACGGGAACGCTCTAGCCTTGAGTCTGTGATTAAGACCATTAATGAACTGACCGAAGGGACTGCAGATTGCCTTGAGCTGCTAGAGATGGCGGTTGAAGAGGACGATGAAGATACCGTTGAAGAGGTTCGCGGAGAAGTTGAACGTCTAGGTGGTATGTTATCTCAGCTCGAGTTTCGCCGTATGTTCTCAGGTGAAGCGGATTCGAGCAACGCCTTCTTGGATATCCAGGCAGGCTCGGGTGGTACCGAAGCTCAGGATTGGGCCAACATGATGCTTCGCATGTTCCTCCGTTGGGGTGAAAGCAAAGGGTTTAAAACCGAGTTAATGGAAGTGTCTGACGGTGACGTTGCCGGAATTAAATCCGCGACAATTCGATTTGAAGGTGAATACGCCTTCGGTTGGTTAAGAACAGAAACGGGTGTTCACCGCCTCGTTCGTAAGAGCCCATTTGACTCAGGTGGTCGTCGTCATACTTCGTTCTCTTCTGTCTTTGTAGCCCCTGAGATCGACGATAACGTTGAGATCGACATCAATCCGGCCGATCTTCGCGTCGATGTTTATCGTGCATCAGGTGCAGGTGGTCAGCACGTCAACCGAACAGAGTCGGCTGTCCGTATTACCCACGGACCATCGGGTATTGTTGTGCAGAGTCAGTCGCAGCGTTCTCAGCACCAGAACAAAGATAACTGTATGAAACAGTTACGTTCTAAGCTCTATGAAATGGAGATGCTGAAACGACGTGAAGCTGCACAAGAAGTTGAAGATACTAAGGCCGATATCGGTTGGGGCAGTCAGATCCGCAGTTACGTGCTAGATGACCAGCGTATTAAAGATCTACGCACCGGAGTTCAATCGTCGAATTGTGATCGCGTACTCGACGGCGATCTGGATATGTTTATTGAAGCTAGCTTAAAAGCTGGTCTCTAAAAGTTAACACAGGAATAGACACCATGTCTGACAATACACAGCTTGATGAAAACCGCTTGATTGCAGAGCGCCGTGAAAAACTCTCTGCACTGCGTGAGCAGGGCCAAGCCTTCCCAAACACTTTTCGTCGCGACAGTTACGCAGAAGATCTGCAGGCTGAACATGGTGAGAAGAGCAAAGAGGAGCTAGAAGCGGCTGGCATTAAGGTCTCTATTGCCGGTCGTGTGATGCTTAACCGTGGCGCGTTCATGGTCATTCAAGATATGTCTGGCCGTATTCAGGCATACGTTAACAAAGAGGCGCGCAGCTTTGCTAAGCAGTTAGACCTGGGTGATATTGTCGGCATTACTGGTGAGTTGCATAAATCAGGTAAAGGCGACCTCTACGTTGACATGGCAGAATACCAGTTGCTGACCAAGAGCTTGCGTCCACTGCCAGATAAACACAAAGGTCTTCAAGACACTGAAATGCGCTACCGCCAGCGTTATGTTGATCTAATCACTAACCCTGAATCACGCGATGTATTTGAGACGCGTTTTAAAGTGATTGCCGCGATTCGTCAGTTCCTAAGTGAGCGCCACTTCCTTGAAGCTGAGACGCCAATGCTTCAAGCGATTCCTGGCGGTGCATCGGCACGTCCTTTCGTGACGCATCACAACGCCCTTGATATCGATATGTATCTTCGCATTGCGCCGGAGCTCTATCTGAAACGTCTGGTTGTGGGTGGTTTTGAGCGTGTATTTGAGATCAACCGTAACTTCCGTAACGAAGGTCTCTCTACACGTCACAACCCAGAGTTCACTATGATCGAGTTCTATCAGGCGTATGCGGATTACAAAGATCTAATGGACCTGACAGAAGAGATGCTTCGTACCGTTGCTCAGCAGGTGCTAGGTACAACCACCATCATCAATACGGTTCGTAATGAAGAGGGTGAAGTGCTAGAGACGTTTGAGTACGATCTCGCTAAGCCATTTACTCGATTGTCAGTGTTTGATGCCATTTTGCAGTACAACTCGGATATCACAGCGGACGCTTTGGCGAACGAACACGCTGCCCGTCAGATTGCAGAGCGCTTGGATATCGACGTAAAAGATAGCTGGGGTCTGGGTAAAATCCAGATTGAGATCTTCGAAGAGACTGTTGAACACCTTCTTCAGCAACCTACGTTTATCACAGAATACCCAACTGAGGTGTCGCCTCTAGCGCGCCGTAGTGACGACAACCCGTTTGTTACCGATCGTTTCGAATTCTTCGTGGCAGGTCGTGAGCTGGCGAACGGCTTCTCCGAGTTGAATGACGCTGAAGACCAAGCTGAGCGATTCCGCAAACAGGTTGCAGAGAAAGACGCTGGCGATGATGAAGCGATGCATTTTGATGCTGATTTCGTTGCTGCGCTTGAGTATGGCCTACCACCAACTGCAGGTGAGGGGATCGGTATCGACCGTTTGGTAATGTTACTGACCGATTCACCTTCAATCCGTGACGTCATTCTCTTCCCTGCAATGCGTCCACGCGCTTAAGCGTATTTAATTGAAAGAAGAGAGTTTCTGCTGTGTTGTCTAAGCTGTTTCCAAAACAGAAACGTGACTTCGCAGCGAAACGTTATCTAAGCATTAGCCTGCGAACTCTGCACCTTTTCGGGATTGCAGGTTTTGCGGGCTTTTTCTTATACGATTTACCTGAAGAGCTCTGGCGTCCCTATGCAATATTGGCGCTAACAACGGGATCATTGATGCTGCTGGTTGAGCTCTATGTCGATGCTATTTGGTTGATACAGCTGCGTGGATTGGCTGTTATTACTAAAATTCTTCTACTGTTTTTAGCCATAAACTCGCCTCAATTGACGGTAGTACTATTCTGTTTGATTGTGGTTATTTCGGGCTACTTCTCACATGCACCTGGCAAAGTTCGATACTACTCTCCCTTTCTCGGGCGAGTCGTGAAAAGCTCCGCTGAGCTCAGTTTTAATCAATCGCATTTAGGTTAGAGTTCAATGCTTTCGAACGGTTGGCAGCAATTGCTCAATGAGATCTCCCAGACACCAAGTTATCAATCTTTGATGGCGTTTCTGGATGAACGAGCGGCTGAAGGTGTCAAAATATACCCCCCTAAAGGTCAGTGGTTTCGTGCTTTGGAACTTACGCCGTTGGAATCGACGCGAGTCGTTATTCTTGGGCAAGATCCTTATCATCAGGCTGGTCAGGCTCATGGATTGAGTTTCTCTGTGTTGCCGGGCATAAAAGTGCCGCCATCCCTCAGGAATATCTACAAAGAGTTGAGCTCTGATATAGGGATACCTACTCCAGAGCATGGTTTTCTTGAATCCTGGGCAGAGCAGGGCGTTCTATTACTGAATGCGGTTCTGACGGTTGAGGATAGCAATGCCAATGTGCATCAAGGTCAGGGTTGGGAGGGTATCACTGATTGCATTATTCAGCAGGTTAATGAGAGCTCAGCGGGTACGGTGTTTATCTTGTGGGGAAGTTATGCTCAGAAAAAGGCTTCTATGATTGATCAGACTAAGCACCTGATCATTCAATCGGCCCACCCATCCCCCTTATCTGCACATCGAGGTTTTTTTGGTAGCCAGCCCTTTTCAAAAGCCAACACTTGGCTAACTGAGAAAGGCTTTTCTGAGATCAACTGGGAGTTGCCAGTTATTGGGCAGGTTGACCTGTTTAGTTGATTGTTAACGCTTGGATTCAAATAGCCTTGGGTCGAGCGTGTAAGGGAGTGTCAATTCTGTTAGAGCTTCGCCACTCTCTGTAATAATCGGACCTTCTCTCTCAGACTGCTGAATAACGGCAAGCAGTGAGGTCTTTTCAGTTGTGCTAGTCATAACAACGGTGCCTACCTCAACCTTATCAGCATTAAACAGCGGGTCGCCAATGCTGGGGGTGTTTCCCTGCGGTAGAGTGAAGGCATACATCGCTTTTTTCAAAATGCCACGATGCTGCAAACGGGTTACGATCTCCTGGCCGGTGTAGCACCCTTTGCTAAAACTCACCCCGTCGATGGCTTGCAAATTACACATCTGAGGTATGAATTTCTCTTGGGTAGCTTCTCTTAAATCGAAAATACCAGCGTGCACGTTGATCTCATACCAAGCTTCTAGTGATTCGGATGCCTCGTTGGATAATCTGTTCTGAGCTTCATTATCGGTTGTCCAGAACTCGAAGTGGTCAGCATCGATTTGAGCTGCAAAGAATGTATTACTCACTGAGCTTTGAACGGACTCTAAATACTCGCTCGTTAGACAAAATCCTTTCGCCTCTTCAATGAAACTCAGCTCGGCCTTGGAAAAGATGCTGTATTTCTTCAGATTGTTAAAGGCGCTCTCGGCGATGTCGTGATGGACGCGTAGCCAAAAACACTCATCGCTGACGCGCATGACTCTGAAGAGTCCAACCATGCTACCTTTAATAGAGCAGTGTGCTGCGATTAGGTGTTCACCAGGGTTGAGTGCTGCAACATCAGCAGTAAGCTGGCCTTGTAAAAATGAGGCCGCATCAACGCCTATGACAGAAAACAGTTTGGCATCCGTTATCGCAATATTCATGGCTCAGTACTCTAAATGAGAATTTGGTAACGCTTAAGACTCTGTTTGATGGGCAATCACTTCGCCCATTTTAACGGGTGCACCCGCAGCTAAGTGATCACGCCAGTTGATTACGCCCTCAGGGAATAGAAGGATCACTGTTGAACCGAGTTTGAATCGGCCCATTTCAGCACCTTTATCCAGTAAAAGGGGAGCGTCAGCTTCTGTGCTAAACAGTTTCATAGCCTCTTTTTTGAGAGGGGCTACCTGGCCACTCCAGACGGTCTCAATACCGGCAACAATCATTGCGCCGACTAACACCATTGCCATTGGGCCGCGCTCAGTCTCAAATAGACAAACCAGACGTTCGTTTCTAGCAAACAGGCTGTCGACATTGTTGGCAGTGGTTTGATTGACCGAGAAAAGGTCACCGGGAATGTAGTAGGCCTCTTTAAGTGCTCCAGCGACTGGCATGTGCACGCGATGGTAATCTTTCGGTGATAGGTAAATAGTAGAGAACTCACCATTGATAAAAGGCTTCGCTCTTTCGGTACAACCCCCTAGCAGAGATACGGCGCTGTAGCTGTGCCCTTTGGCTTGCAGAATTCGTCCATATTGAAGGGTACCCATCTCTGAGATAGCCCCATCAGCAGGAGAAACTATGATGTCTTCACCTTCGGCGATCGGTCTAGCTCCCTCTTTTAGAGTGCGTGTGAAGAAGTCATTGAAGTTGAGAAACTGTTCAGGTTGCTGGCGCTCAGCTTCGCTCATGTCGACGTTAAACTGTTTAATAAATCGCTGAATAATCCAGTTCTTAATACGACTGTTTGTGCACTCAGCTAGGCGGCCAACGGCACGTGACAAAAGGTGCTGTGGCACGACGTATTGAAATAGAATGAACAGTTTGTCTTTCACTAAAAACTCCGCCTGAGTGATTCTTTTAATTGGGTTGAGATGATACCTGAGCTAGGGCTTTTTCACTATCGAACCGTGAAGTCAGATTCCAGCATGGAGTCCAAAATCTGTTTGTAACTGAAAAAGCGTTGCTCGCTGATGACGCCCATATCGATCGCATCATAGAAGGCGCAGCCAGGCTCCTGCTCATGCTTACAGTCTCTGAATTTGCAGTGGCCAGTTACTTGACGAAATTCCTTAAAACCATCAATCAGGTCGTTGGGGTCTATGTGCCATAGGCCAAATTCGCGGATGCCGGGTGAGTCGATGAGGTCGCCACCTTCAGGTATGTGGAATAGACGAGCGGTGGTCGTTGTGTGTTTACCTGTTCGGTTCGACTCAGAGAGGGCGCCCACTTTTAGATCGACCCCTGGAAGTAGTGCATTGACCAGTGATGATTTACCCACACCGGACTGCCCAACAAAGACGGTCGTACGATCCTTTAGAAACTCGTGCAGCTCATCAAGGCCATTGGAGTTCTCCGTGGAGGCATAGATGATGCGATAGCCAATCTCAGCATAGCTATCCAACAGAGGAATTAAGCGCTCCCGTTGTTTGTCATCAAGTAGATCTGTTTTGTTTAAGACGATGGTCGGCTCAATGCCAGAGAGCTCAGAAGCGACCAAATAGCGATCAATTAGGTTTGCGTGTGCATGGGGTTCGACAGCGATGACAATTAATATTGCATCAATGTTGGCCGCGACTGGCTTCAGTTCACCATGGTTGTTTGGACGCTTGAGTTCAGAGTGGCGATCTTCAACGGCGACGACAACGCCGGCATCGGGTGAGGGGCGCCAGATCACTTGATCGCCTGTTACCAGTTGGCCTAGGTGTGTTCGCATGTGACAGCGAATGATTTCGCCACGACGATCACCATCTAAAGCTTCAATGTCGACCTGTTTTCCGTAGTGAGAAATGATCAGACCGCGTTGTTCAGCGCCAAGATCACCCCCTTCGAGTTGTGAGTCGATATGGGTGTCACGTTTATTGGCTCGAGCGGTACGCTCTTCTTGAATCTTCTTGATACGCCATGCTTGGCGGCGATTAACTTTACGTTGCGCCATTCAATCTCTGCTAAATCGCTGTGTTAGTCGGTATACTGTGCATCATACTTTGTTCATAGAAGATTAGACACTTTAAAGGGAGCTTTGGCATGTCACGACAAGATAATCTCATCTGGATCGATCTGGAAATGACCGGACTGGATGTAGAGCGTGAGCGCATCATTGAGATGGCTGCGATTGTGACCGATTCTGAATTAAATACGCTTGCAGAAAGCCCAGTGATTACCGTCCATCAAGCGGATGCACTGCTTGATGCTATGGATGAGTGGAATACCAAACAACATGGTGGTTCGGGTTTGACCGAGCGAGTTAAACAGAGCTCTACCAGTGAGTCTGAAGCGGAACAGCAGATGCTGATGTTTTTAAAAGAACATGTTGATCAGGGTGTCTCACCGATTTGTGGAAACTCTATCCATCAAGATCGTAAGTTTTTGCATCGTTATATGCCTGAGCTTGAAGCCTTCTTCCACTACCGTAATTTAGATGTCAGTACTCTGAAAGAGCTGGCCCGTCGCTGGCGCCCGGATGTGACTCAAAAGGTAGTTAAAAAGGGCGCTCATTTGGCGTTGGATGATATTCGTGACTCAATTGAAGAGTTAAAGGTCTATCGAGAGCACTTTCTGCAAGTCTAAATGACCACCTCATTCTAATTAAGGCGTCTTGATTAGCTTTTGGGGTCTAGGCGTTGAGCAATTGGAAAATCGATAATCTTTAATGCTTTTGCTTCTGAAGATCGGTTCTTCAACTGTTCAACAGCCCATTGAGCATGCTCCTTGATTAGCTCGCTATCGTCAGAGGTTAAACAAGCCTCAAGCAACTTGATGACTTTCTCACCACCCTTGCTATTGCCTAGCGATACCGCAATGTTGCGTTTAAACCCCTGGTAGCCCGTTCTGCGAATGGCTGACCCTTCCGTTTTTTGTAAAAACGTCTCTTCACTCCACTGAAATAGCTTAATCAGGTCGATATCATCTAAGTGGTGTCGCGGCGAGAAATCACCCTCTTGAGTGTGTTGAGCAAAACGGTTCCAAGGGCAGACCAGTTGGCAGTCGTCACAACCAAAGATGCGATTACCCATCAGCGGACGTAACTCTTCAGGAATGCTGCCAGAGTACTCTATGGTCAGATAAGAGATGCACCGGCGGGCATCCAGTTCATAGGGGTTGGGGAATGCATTGGTGGGGCAGACATCCAAACAGGCACTGCATGATCCGCAGTGTGATGACGTTTCGGGTGGATCGATGGGTAGCTCGACATCGGTAAACAGTGATCCCAAAAAAAACCAAGATCCCGCGGTTTGATTGATCAGTAAGGTGTTTTTACCCACCCAACCCAAACCAGCATCACGGGCTAGAGGACGTTCTAATATCGGGGCGCTGTCGACAAATGGTCTGTAGTTAATACTGGTCTGGCACTGCTCTTCTAACCACTCTCCAAGCTGTTTAATGCGTTTGCGAATTAACTTGTGGTAATCCCGCCCCAATGCGTAACGTGCTATGTAACCCTTATCGGCATTCGTTAGGGTTTTGAACAGAGTGACATCGGCGGGAAGATAATCCATCCGCAGTAAGACAACGCGCTGAGTCCCTTCAACCAAAAGTGTTGGATCGATTCGCTTGTCGAAGTGTTCGGCAAGAAACCCCATTTCGCCCTGATAGTGCTTATCCAACCAGCTTCGCAGGTGGCTCGCTTCATGTTTTAGATCTGGCAGGGTGATTGCGCACTGCTGAAAACCAAGCTGCTTCGCTCTCTCTTTTAAACCTTCAGCAATATTGGATAGTTCGATCTTGTGCACGCGATTCATTATCAGCTTGTTTTCATCATGAGGTGTTACTATACGTTAAATATGTCAGCATCAGGAGTGCTTCGGATGAATGAGTCCGCAACTGACTCTTCGCTCTATACTGGCGCGCAGTGCAAGGCGATCGATCGCTTGGCCATTGAGTCTATGCCGATACCGGGTTACCAATTGATGTGTCGTGCTGCACGATCAGCACAACACTGGATCACGCGACTCTATCCAAAAGCTAGCACGTTTAATGTTGTATGCGGTGCTGGGAACAACGGTGGGGACGGTCTGGCGTTGGCCAAGCTATTGTTTGAGTCAGGTCATACGGTGACCGTCACCCTTGCAAGCACTGCGTTTGAAGATGGGCTTACCGGTGAAGCTCTGCAGGCATGGAACGATCTTCCCGATGCTGTTCCCAAAATAATATTTGATAGTGCTGATAATGGTGAGTCAGATCTCATCGTAGATGCTTTGCTAGGTATAGGACTGAATGGTGAAGTCCGTCCAGAATCTGCTGCCATTATTCAGTGGATGAATCAGCAACCAAGCCCAGTGTTTGCATTAGATATACCCTCCGGTCTGTCTGCTGATACGGGGTCAGTATTGGGGTCGGCTGTTGTGGCCGATGCGACCTTGACCTTTATCGCTCCCAAGCAGGGAATGTTTATAAACCAGGCGCGTGGTTTCGTCGGTAGAGTAATGGTGGATAAATTAGGTGTGCCAGCAGAACTCTTCCCAGAGCCACGCAGTGCATTGATATCTAATCCATTGAGTCAACTGGCCCTATTAAATCGCTCTGCGCACAAAGGGACTCAAGGGGCTCTGGTAGTGATTGGTGGCGATGTTGGGTTTGGCGGCGCGCCGATTCTCTCGAGTGAAGCTGCACTCAGAACGGGTGCGGGGCGGGTCACGCTGCTGACTAATAGTGAATCTGCAGTCACAGCGATGCTTTCTCGTACGCCTGAGGTGATGGCGCGTTTAGCTAATGATATAACTGCCTTTGAGTCGATGATTCAATCAATGGATGCGGTCGCGATTGGTCCTGGTTTGGGGCAGGGTGATTGGGCCATTGCCTGTCTAGAAACGATCAACTCTCTAGTTAAGCCGACAGTAGTGGACGCGGATGCGCTGAATCTTATTGCGCAGGGGAGGGTGGTTTTTCATGGGAATGCTGTTTTTACGCCACACCCTGGAGAGGTGGCAAGGTTATTGGGTTGTTCCGTAGCAGAGGTCCAGTCTGACCCTGTAGGCACTGCTTTTTCACTGCAACGCAAGTTGGGTGGAGTCACTGTTTTAAAAGGTGCCGGTAGTATTATCTGTGATGGTCATAAAGCGTTTATCTGCAACCTTGGTAATCCAGGGATGGCTACTGCTGGGATGGGGGATCTCCTTTCTGGTATCATCGCAACGTTTTTGGCGCAGGGGTACTCTCTGGTAGATTCTGCGCAGATGGGTGTTTGGCTCCATGCTAAAGCGGGGGATATGGCCAGCGCCGATGGTGAAAGAGGATTGATTGCAACAGATCTTCTTCCCCATATCAGAAGTTTATTAGGGTAATGTATTCGTGACACAATCGATCTCGTGGTCTCTTGCTGATGAAACTGAAACAATCGCGGCTGGTGCGTTAGTTTCCCGTGCGATGAGTTCTGGCGTCCTGTTCCTGCATGGCAACCTTGGTATGGGTAAGACGACCTTTGCACGGGGTGTGATTCAGTCGTTAGGTCACCAAGGTGCGGTGAAAAGCCCCACCTACACGCTAGTAGAGCCTTATGAATTTGCTGACCGAAAGGTCTACCACTTCGACCTCTACCGTTTAGGTGATCCTGAGGAGCTCGAGTACATGGGGATCCGGGACTATTTTGAGAACAGTTCCCTCTGTCTAGTGGAGTGGTCTGAAAAAGGCCAGGGTTTCTTGCCTGCTGCCGATCTAGATCTCTATCTTGAACCCGAAGCGTTGGGACGTAAAATAACGATTCTTGCTCGCACCGAGTTAGGAAAATCGACAGTGCAGAGGCTCCAAGAGTTGAGGTCTGTTAAGGCTTAATGATGTTTTTTAGGAATCAATCAGCATTGAATCAGTTTAAGAGGCTTTTTATTGGTTGCACGCTGTTACTGCTTCCTTTGCTCTCATGGGCTGCATCGGTTGACAGTTTGCGCCTTTGGCAGTCACCCGACAGCACTCGTTTGGTCTTTGATTTAGACAGCGCCACCGAACACTCTCTTTTTACACTCGATAACCCTGATCGGATCGTCATCGACATACCCAAGGGTCGAGCGAAATCCAATTTCAGCGCAGTCGACTTGACCGGAAGTCCCATCAGTCGAATTCGCACCGGTGAGCAGAGTGATAAGTTGCGCATCGTTCTAGATCTATCACAAGCGGTTAAGCCATCGAGTTTTACTCTAGCGCCTAATGAGAAGTATGGCGATCGATTGGTGATCGATCTGGCCCATCAAGGTGGAGCGCAGCTAAAACCGTCAGCACCGCCTAAGCCAGTTACCCTCCCTACAGGACAGCGGGAAATTGTGGTGGTATTAGATGCAGGGCATGGTGGTGAGGATCCAGGTGCTCTGGGCCCCGGACGCCTTAAAGAGAAGCAGGTTGTGCTGGCTATTACTAAAGAAGTCAAAAAGCTAATTGATCAGCAGCCGGGTTTTCGTGCTGAACTAACACGTACCGGTGACTACTTTATCCGTCTTCGTGATCGTACTAAGAAGGCGCGTCAAAAAAATGCCGACCTGTTTGTGTCAATTCATGCCGATGCTGCACAAAATAAACGAGCTCGAGGTGCCTCTGTCTGGGTTCTATCAAACCGCGGCGCGACCAGTGAGATGGGTCGTTGGCTAGCGAAAAAAGAGAATGCGGCGGATTTGATCGGTGGTGTGGGTAGTGTCAGCCTTGAAGATAAAGATGAGACGCTCGCCAGCGTGTTGTTGGACATGTCGATGACCTATGCGCGAACCAGCAGCTCTGAGGTTGCGCTTGCGGTCCACCAAAACATCGCGCGCTTTGCCAAAATGCATAAGAGCTATGTTGAGAAAGCGGGGTTTGTGGTGCTTAAATCCCCAGATATTCCCTCTATTCTTGTTGAAACGGGCTTTATTTCGAACTCCCAAGAGGCCAAAAAGCTTCGTGATCCTAAATATCAAAAGCGCATGGCGAAAGCGATTGCTGACGGCATTGTCAGCCATTTTTGGAAGCGCCCCCCTGCGGCTACGCTTGTAGCCTCTTTGAAAGCGCAAGGTAAAGTGCCCAAGGATATTAATCGAAGCCATAAGGTGGTTCCGGGGGATAGCCTCTCCATGATTGCCGAACGTAACGGCGTCAGTTTGGACGCGTTGCGACGTTATAATAATTTGAAGTCTGATCGTATTAGAGTGGGTCAGGTTCTAAAGATACCTGCAGGTTAGTATGAGCAGTCGAATACATCTTTTATCGCCGCAGTTGGCCAACCAAATCGCTGCGGGTGAAGTGGTTGAACGCCCCGCATCCGTTGTCAAAGAGGTATTGGAAAATGCCATCGATGCTGGCGCTGAAAAGATCTCAGTCGAGGTTGAGCAGGGCGGTGTGAAGCTGATCCGAATTCGTGATGACGGTAAGGGGATCGATAAAGATGATCTACCTCTGGCATTGAGTCGTCATGCGACCTCAAAGATTACCGCCCTAGAGGATCTTGAAGCGGTAGCCAGTCTTGGATTTCGTGGTGAGGCGTTGGCCAGTATCAGTTCAGTCTCTCGATTGACCCTCACCTCTCGCTCGGTCGACGATGATACGGCATGGCAGGTTAAGGCAGAAGGGCGTGACATGGTCGCTGAAGTATCACCGGCCGCTCATCCTCAAGGGACAACCGTTGAGATGCGAGATCTATTCTTTAATACCCCAGCACGCCGTAAATTTTTGAAGACAGAGAATACTGAGTATCGACATCTTGAAGAGGTGGTTAAGCGTCTGGCCCTGAGTCGCTTCGATCTCCAGTTTCAGTTGAGCAATAATAACCGAGTGGTGCATCAGCTTAAGCCCGCCAACAGCGAACAGATGCGTGAGCGACGTATAGCCTCGCTGCTAGGATCCGGTTTTATTGATAATGCCCTAAGTTTGGACATCAGTGCGGAAGCCTCAGGTCTTAGGTTATGGGGCTGGATTGGTCTGCCAACCTATTCGCGCTCGCAGGCTGATCAGCAATACTTCTTTGTTAATGGGCGCATCATTCGCGACAAGCTGGTCACTCATGCTATTCGTCAGGCCTATGCGGATGTGCTCTATAACGGCCGCCACCCTTGTTATGTTTTATATTTAGAGCTGGATCCAGCGTTGGTCGATGTCAATGTGCACCCAACCAAGCACGAAGTTCGATTCAGAGAGGGGCGCTTAGTACACGATTTCATATTCCGTACCATTCACCGTGTAATCGCTGAAACGAGACCGGGTGAGCAGAATAGCGATACTTCTGTATCAGCACTCCTTCAGGGGCAGACTCAACCAGTTCAGCAGCAGTTTGATCAGCAGCGCATCTCACTTCAATCAGCGGGTTCAGGCACGGGTTTAGGTGGTAGCGCTTCAGGAATCAACTTATCTAACTATGTTCGACCGTCAACGCCTTCAATTGGTGAAGTGAAACAGCAGTTAGCTGGATATGGAGCCCTGCATCCCAATTCCGGACAGAGTCAGGCTGGATCATTGAACCAACCTTCAGAATCTCAAGACATTCCCCCAATGGGGTTTGCCTTGGCACAACTTCATGGTATCTACATTTTGTCCCAAACTGCTGAGGGGCTTATTTTGGTCGATATGCATGCCGCGCATGAACGTATCGTTTACGAGCGAATGAAGAGTGCATGGGAGTCTGACGGGTTACGCAGTCAGCCATTGTTGGTACCGGTGACTCTGAATTTAAGTGAAGCCGAAGTGGATATTGCTGAAGAGCGCTCCGAGGTGTTTGCTAAGTTAGGATTTTCCGTCGAGCGAATGGGTCAAGAGGCCGTTGTAATTCGCGAAGTGCCTGTGGCTCTGGCTCGCTCTGATGTCTCTTTATTGGTTCGAGATGTTCTGTCTGATATGAAGGTCTATGGCAGCAGTAGCCGTATTGAAGAGAGTATAAACGAGTTGTTGGCGACTATGGCATGCCATGGC
>CATEEE010000156.1 GCA_949499045.1 Marinobacterium sp. xm-d-530
CGCTGGCGCAGGATCTCTACTGCACGATCAGCCAACGTTCTTGGAACGGCTACGTAGCTGTTGAAATCCTGTACGGTAATGTTACCGATCTGGTCGCCCTTGATCTCTTTGGTCGCGGTGAGTGCACCGACAATGTCCCCAGGACGAATCTTATTCTTACGGCCCATTGAGATCGCAATGGTTCGAAGGTTTGATTGCAGTTTGATCACATTATTAATCTGCGGACGAGGCATAGGTTTCGCTTCCAGCGATAAGCCTGCAGCGGCATTAATCTTCTCTAAACGAAAACCATCTTTAGCGCCGACGAGTGAGATCGCTTGGCCTTTGCGTCCGGCACGTCCGGTTCGGCCACAGCGGTGTGTATAAACAGCTGAATCACCGGGTAGGCTGGCATTTAAGACCAGATCGACTGAGTCGATATCCAAGCCACGTGCCGCGACGTCAGTGGCGATAAGAAACCTTAGAGTCCCGTTACTAAAGCGAATCAGTACCTGATCACGATCACGCTGTTCCATGTCTCCATGCAATACACCGGCCTTTAGACCGTAGGAGCGCAGCTCCTGTCCTAGCTGGTTACAGCTCTCTTTGGTATTACAGAAAATGATAGAGGATTCCGGCATAACGGAAGTCAGTACCGCAAGTGTGCCCTGTCCCATTTGAGTGCGATCACACTGGTAAGCCCGATGTTTAATCGTACCGATATCGGGATCTTTAGCGGCAATACGCACCTCTTTAGGGTTGCGCTGATACTCTTTACTCAAAGCTTGGATGTTTTCAGGGTAGGTGGCTGAAAACAGCAGTGTCTGGCGATCTTTCGGCATTTGGCCAAGGATGCGGTCTAGGTCATCTTGAAAGCCCATATCGAGCATACGATCCGCTTCATCAAACACCAGTGTAGTGACGCGTGATAGATCGAGCGTGCGTTTGCGTAGGTGATCCACAATGCGCCCTGGTGTACCGACAATGATGTGCGCGCCGTGCTCAAGCGAACCGATTTGGGGGCCTATCGGTTGGCCACCGCATAGCGACAAGATCTTAATATTACCAGGGTGGCGCGCGAGCTTGCGCAGCTCATCTGCAACCTGCCCAGCCAATTCGCGTGTTGGGCATAACACTAACGCCTGAATGCAGAAACGTTTTGGCTCAAGACGCTCCACCAGTGGTAATCCAAAAGCCAGTGTCTTACCACTGCCCGTTGCAGCTTGTGCGATAAGATCCGTCCCTTCTAAGCTGTATGGTAAGCTTTCAGCTTGGATCTCGGTCATCGACTCGTAGCCGAAAGAAGCCAAATTGTTTAGTTGGCCTTCAGAAAGAGGGAGGGATTTGAACGATTTAGATTTGCTCACGGGTATGCCTTTACACTGTTTGTGCGCGAAGTATACCAGAGCTGCTATCAACTAGCGCCAATCTATTCCAAGCAGGTTGGCGACCTCTTCAAGGGTTTGATTGATTTCAGCATTGATCTTAAGGTCCAGCATCTCATCGGCACGAGTGACACCTTGTGTCAGAGCCGCTTGCGGAATCTTTTGCTGCAGTGCATGGCGGTTAAAGCGAAATCCAGAGAAAACTTGTAGCGAGGTGCCAACACAGAGCAGCGCATCTGAACGCTCCAAAGCATCAATCGCACTGTAGACGGTCTCTTTGGGAACGTTATCCCCAAAATAGACGACGCGCGCCTTCATCACCCCACCACAATCTGGGCAGTTCGGAACATTGAATTGACTAAAATCGGTTTCAAAATCTGCATCACCATCCGGTCTTGGCGATGAGAGCGGGGGATTAAATTCGGGATTTTCACGTCGACACCACTGGTGCATCTCGTCACGAGTAATCTCATGGTCACACTCAATGCAGGCCACAATATCAGCACGACCATGCAGGTCGACGACTTTCTGGCTGCCCGCCTTTTGATGCAAACGATCGACGTTTTGGGTCACCAGCAGTTTAATACGGCCCTGCTTCTCAAGCGCGGCCAATATTTTATGTGCCTTGCTCGGTTGAGCATCACGCATAGTATGCCAACCGGCCAAACTTCTTCCCCAGTAGCGTTGACGTACCGCAAGCTGACTGATGAATTGACCATGCTGGACCGGCGAAGGCGACTGCCAGTTCCCCTTTGCATCGCGGTAGGCAGGTATTCCTGAACCGGTACTGATTCCTGCGCCCGTTAAAATAAACAGTCTCGGATGCTGCTCAATAAAGTCGGCCAGTTGTTGGCTATGTGGGTTAAATTTAGACATAAATTGCTCACTTAAAGCTTGCTTATTAACCGGTTTAGGCATGAAATGCAGACCTTATCTTTTTGAGTGCATACCTATGTCGCCTGCTCAGCCCCTTACCGAATTGCAATCCTATGCAGATGAAGAGGTATTATTTGAACAGATCGCTAACGGCCTTCAAAGCCAGGGGTATGCGATTTGCCCAACGGCGCTGCCGGTTGAACTCGGACAGGATATCTGCGGACAGTTATACGGGCTAGATGAAACTGAGTTCACTGCCGCGGGAATTGGTCGTCAAAATCAGCACATGCAGAATGAATTTGTGCGAACGGACCGTATTTGTTGGTTTACCGGCGAGACTCCAACGGGTGCTCGTTGGTTAGCTTGGGCAAGCCGTTTACAAAGTTATCTGAACCGCCGTCTATTCTTGGGGTTATTCTCTTTCGAGAGTCATTTGGCCCACTACAGCCCCGGTGATTTTTACAAGCGCCACTATGATGCCTTCCGAACCCATCGTAATCGGGTGCTGTCGATGGTTATCTACCTCAACCCGAACTGGGGGGCTGACGATGGCGGCGAGTTGGTGCTTTATCAAAATGATACCGATACTGAAGGACTCAAAGTGACCCCTTTGATGGGCACGGTTGTTCTGTTTATGAGTGAAGAGTTTCCCCATGAAGTATTACCTGCACAACGAGATCGGTACTCCATTGCAGGCTGGTACCGCGTGAATGGCTCAACCCCAGATCGAGTCGATCCACCCTCTTGATTAACGCTAAAGAACGGTTAAAGTATGAAAGTTTTCTGACTAGTTAGACAACTACTAATCGTAATGTGCGAATTAGACGTAACAGCAGTTTTAATTTTGAGATTCCAATAATGAAAAAAATAAAAAAAATAAAAACATCCCTTTGTCTCCTAGCCCTTTCAGTATCAACTGCATATGCAGGTGGTTTTGAAAATGCTCGATTAGACACCTCCTTCATGTATGACGAAGGTAATCTCGTATCTTTTGGCTCTGTGCGTAAAGATTTCACCGTTAATGGTGACAACTTCGGTACAACAAGCTCACTGATCGGCGATCGTAATGCGTCGAATTTGTCAGCGCGGTATGAGGTGAATGATCAGCTTTCGTTTGGTCTAACTTCATATGATTCGGGTGCGATTCATATTAATTATCAAGGGGTCGGAGGAGCTACTGTTAATGGAGTCGATGTCAACACGCTCGGGCCGAAAGTTGATCTGACCTCAAAGTCAGTAGCACTACTCGGGCGGTATCGTTTCGATGAGAGCGTTTCCGCCATTGGTGGGATTCGTTATGACAAATTTTCCGTCAAGAACGCTGATATTTTCAAGATTGCAAATTTCTTGGCTAGCAGTGGTACTACCTCAGGCGTAGCTCCTAATGTTGGTTCAGGCACTGATGTGGTGCCCGTCGCCGCAATAGCATACGAGATTCCAGATATCGCGTTGAGAGCCGAACTCTTGTACCAAGGAAAATCTCTAGTCAACCTAGAATCTGATTGTGTGATGCCTACTTGTGCGGCGAGTCCTACGGACAAAAGTTTCGGCGGACTTGCGAATTATCTCACTTTAAACTTTCAAACGGGGATAGCTGAGGATACTCTTATCCTTGCTTCGATACACAAAGGAAAATGGAGTGACTCGCAACTCAGCGTGCGTGACTCTGAACTCTCAGGCGCAGGACAAGACGGTCCAACGTCCGCCTTCGAGGATTCTACCGAGTTCTCTGTTGGTCTGGCGCGTCGACTAAATGATTCGCTTGCAGTCTCAGTAAGCTACAACTGGGAAAAGGCGGGTGACGGCACGACTGGTAGTCTATTCACTGTGAACGACGGTTACAAAGGCGTCACGCTAGGAGTGCGGTACACAGTAGAAGATTTGGAGCTCTCTGTAGGGTACAACCACACCAAGCTAGGCGATGTAACTTACTCAAATGCAGTGCTGGGATCTAACCGTCTGGAAGGCAATGATGTGAGAGCGATAGGCGCAAAAGCGACACTTCGCTTCTAACCAAAACGATTAAACATAAAAAAGCCGGGCATCGCCCGGCTTTTTAGTCTTTGCTCTATTACTGAGCCGCTTTTAGCTCTAGGCGGCGTGCATGTAGCGCTGGCTCGGTGTAACCATTTGGCTGCTTGCAGCCATCGATAACCAGATCACAAGCTGCTTTAAAGGCGATGCTGTTGTCTAAGTTACCGGCCATTGGCGTGTAAGTCGGATCGTTGGCGTTCTGACGGTCAACGACTTCAGCCATACGCTTCAGGGTCTCCATGACCTGCTCTTCAGAACAGATGCCGTGGCGGATCCAGTTAGCGATGTGCTGGCTGGAGATACGCAGGGTAGCGCGGTCTTCCATTAGGCCTACATCATTGATATCGGGCACTTTCGAACAACCGATGCCTGAGTCTACCCAGCGCACAACGTAGCCAAGGATACCCTGAGCGTTGTTATCGAGCTCTGCCTGAATATCTTCAGCGCTCCACTGTGGGTTGCGTTCAACTGGGATAGTCAGGATGTCATCGAGGGATGCGCGCTCGCGTTTGGCCAGCTCTTTCTGCAGCGCGAATACATCCACCTGATGGTAGTGCAGTGCGTGTAGCACAGCGCCTGTTGGTGATGGAACCCATGCAGTGTTCGCACCTGATTTCGGGTGACCGATCTTCTGCACCAGCATGTTGGCCATCTGATCTGGCATCGCCCACATACCCTTACCGATCTGTGCGCGACCGCTCAGGCCACAAGCCAAACCGGTATCGACGTTCCAGTTTTCGTACGCTGCAATCCACTTAGCGGCTTTCATGTCGCCTTTGCGAATCATCGGGCCCGCTTCCATAGAGGTGTGGATCTCGTCTCCGGTACGGTCGAGGAAGCCGGTGTTGATGAACACTACGCGTGAGCTTGCCGCACGGATACACTCTTTGAGGTTGATCGTGGTACGACGCTCTTCGTCCATGATGCCGACTTTGATGGTGTTTTCAGCAAGGCCCAGAGCCTGCTCTACACGACCCATCAGTTCGTTTGTGAACGCGACCTCTTCAGGTCCGTGCATCTTCGGCTTAACGATGTAGATTGAGCCGGTCACAGTGTTGTTAAACTGACCGTTGTGCTTAACATCGTGAACAGAGATAGCCGAGGTGATCATGCCGTCCATGATACCTTCTGGGATCTCATTGCCATCTTTATCGATGATGGCGTTATTGGTCATCAGGTGGCCAACGTTACGAACGAACATCAAAGAGCGGCCTTTCAGGGCCACTGGCTTGCCATCTTTACCGGTGTATTCACGATCACCGTTGATGGTACGAGTGAATGACTTGCCACCTTTATTGATGGTCTCGCTGAGTGTGCCTTTGATTAGACCCAACCAGTTGCGGTAAACCA
>CATEEE010000157.1 GCA_949499045.1 Marinobacterium sp. xm-d-530
CTCACCTTTACCGCGATACATCACTAAGTTGTGATTACAGATTGTGCGACCCAAAGGTTTATCGGTCACCTCATTAGACATTGCCGCTACGTACCAAGCGTTTTGAATATGCATAGGAGTACTCCTCAGATTCTGATAGAGCCAGTGTCTCAAGTAAAAGAACCAATGCCAACTTAAAAAAACGTCATTAATTTGCACTTTTCAATCAAATAGATAAGATTTAACGCAATTATGATCGATTGATTTACATTTTTAGTCATGAAGAATTCTAAAGAACTATCCAAAACACCCAATTACGCACTCTACGGTGATAGCCAAAGTGACGCTCAAGCTGGGTTTGTTCATATCGAGACAGTACAAAAGAGCAGCAGACCCTACCGGGGCGTCATTAAGCCGCATAAACACAGCGACCTATTTCAGATTTTAATCATTGAAAAAGGGGCAGCAGAGATTCAACTTGAAGATGATCAAGTCTCTATCGATGAACCGGTCATCGTTACACTACCACCGGAAAATAGACACGGATTTCACTTCCACACGGGTATCAGAGGAGTCATTTTAAGCATTGCACTCCCGATCATTCAGCAAGACATCGATCTGGTGTCGAGTAACGCTTCTATACTCCTACTCGGGGATAAAGAGGAAGCCACTAAGCAGATACTGACTATTGCAACGTTATTAATAGAAGAGCAGCAACAACCTACGGACCAACAGAGCGTATCACTACAACTGATCCACACACTGTTTGCCATGATCAAAAGGGTCGATACGGCTTTGACGCTCAGTGAAGAATTACCCGACACGTTAAAACAGTTTTCGCACCTAATCGAAACCAGCCTAGACAACAGATTGGATATCGATGATTACGCCTCACAATGCGGCGTTTCAACAAGCACCTTGAACCGACTGAGCAAAAAGCACTTTGGAAAAAGCGCTCTACAGACGATCAATCAGCGCTTAGCCGTTGAGATAAAACGGCGTTTAGCCTTTACCCAACGATCAATCGCACTGATCTCTGATGAGCTAGGATTCAGCGATCCTGGATATTTTACTAGGTTTGTTAAAAGGGAGTTAGGTGAGACACCGATGGCGTTTCGGAAACGACATCAGTTTGGTGGGGAAAACGGGTGACAGGCTGAAAGCCAGTCACCGCAGCAAGCCGATTACGAAGCTGACGTGACTGGCTTTCAGCCTGTCATCGGCACTACGAACCAACTTTCAGAACTCTATACCAACGCAGCTGCCGCCCCAATCAATCCCGGTTCTTCGGCCGTCATGACATAGGTCGGGATCGATGCCATGTATTGATCAAAGCGTCCTTTGGCTTCAAAGCGCTGCCTAAAGCCACTTTCAATAAAGAAGTCGAGCATCTTAGGTACGATGCCACCAGTGACAAACACTCCACCCTGCGCACCGTAAGAGAGAGCTAAGTTACCAGCAACACTGCCATAGATTTTGCAGAACTGCTCCAGCGTCTCCAGCGCAAACTGATCGCGCTCCTCAAAGGCTAAACGACTGATCTCAGCGGGTGAAATTCGTTCTACCGGGGAGCCACGCAATTCTGCTAAGGCTTGGTAGATATTTTGAATACCCATACCCGACACCAAGCGTTCTGCCGAGACTCGCTCATACCGTTTCAACAGCCAACGAAGAATCGCTACTTCCTGCTCAGTGGTGGGTGCAAAATCAACATGCCCACCTTCCGTTACTAGAGGAATGGTGGCTCCACCCGAGCGAACCAACCCTGATACACCTAAACCGGTGCCAGCACCCAACACAGCGATCGGGAAATCGTCTAACGGTTCACCACGACCCACCTTTATCAGTTGATCGTCCTTCAAATTAGCTGCAGCATAAGCCATCGCAGCATAATCATTAATGACGGAGAGCTGCTCAATACCGAAATGATCTTGAAGGTTTCGCTTCGAAAAGACCCAACCATTGTTGGTCATTGAGATCGTGTCATTGTGAGTCGGACAGGCAATCGCAATACAACATTGATTCGGTACGTCACTACCAAGATCATCAAGGTACTGTTTAATCGCTAACTCAATCGATTCAAAATCATCGACCGCAAGGTTTCGAATATTAGTCGGCTTGATAGAACCGGTTTCAGCCATCGCAAAGCGCGCGTTGGTGCCACCGATATCGGCAATCAGGGAGAAGTTGTTCACACTCATACCTATTTAGCGGGATAACGTGTCTCTTTCAAGGAGTCTTTAATATTCTTTAGATGTTTAAGGAAGTCAGGGCCTCGACGCAAGGTAACTCCCGTTGCAAGGATATCAATCACTGTCAGATGCATGATGCGTGAGGTCATTGGCATGTAGACATCAGTATCTTCCGGTGCATCAACCTCAACAACGATTGAACAGTGTTGGGCTAACGGTGAATTAGGCGCTGTGATACCGACAACCGTCGCGCCACTAGCACGAGCCAACTCAGCAACATCAACCAACTCACGTGTACGTCCGGTGTAACTGATAATGACAATGACATCACCTGTCGATGAAGCTGCTGCCGTCATACGTTGCATGAGCACATCGTCGTAAGCGACAACCGGAATATTGAAACGGAAGAACTTGTGCTGCGCATCTTGCGCGACCGGCCAGGAAGCACCCAAACCGAAGAACATAATTTGCTTCGCTTGAATCAACTGATCGACTGCGAGGTTAATCATCTGAGGATCAACTGTTTTCTTGGTAGTGACGAGAGCAGCAATGGTCGCGTCGATAATTTTGTTGGTATAGCTCTCTGAGTCATCATCAGGTTCGACACTGCGGCTTACATAGGGCACGCCATGTGCTAACGCCTGTGCAAGATGCAGTTTAAAATCTGGGAACCCAGCGGTATTAAAACGTTTACAGAAGCGGTTAACCGTTGGCTCACTCACCTGAGCAGCACGGGCCAACACCGCAATAGAGGAACGTGTTGCAGCCTGCGGATCAGCGAGAATAACTTCAGCGACTTTTCGCTCAGAACGATTCAGTGACTCTAGGTCCGCACTGATCTGCTGCATAATGTTAGATGGCATCTAGCGACCTCAACAAATTTCATCAAAATCTAATAAAGTTACTTTAACACACCAATGGTTTGTAAAAAACTTACTAATTAAAAGAAATTACGTAAGTTAGTAACTTTTATAAAAAACCGTTCAACCTAGTCTAAAAACCAGAAAAACCCGCGTTATGCACTATAAATAGGGTATTTATTGCAAAAAAGAATAGAGTTTTTACATGACTTTTCGGTAAAGACGATTGAACTTTAGACGAAAGTCGGCAAAACTGTACGTAAATTTACAACATAAACTGATAATAAAATTAGTTACGAGGGTTTTGAAATGACAATTCGCGTTGGTATTAATGGTTTTGGCCGCATCGGCCGCATGGCATTCCGTGCAATTTACCAAGAGTTCGGTGGTGATATCGAAGTGGTTGGAATCAACGACCTACTCGGTTCTGAATACCTAGCTTACATGCTTAAGTACGACTCTGTGCACGGTCAATTTAAAGGCGACATCAAAACCGACAACGGTCATCTGATTGTTAACGGTAAAACTATCCGCCTAACGGCTGAACGTGATCCTGCAGATCTTGCTTGGGGTGATATTGATGTGGACCTAGTGCTCGAGTGTACCGGCTTCTTTCTTACTGAAGAGGGTTGTCAAAAACACATTGAAGCGGGCGCTAAAAAAGTCGTTATGTCGGCGCCATCGAAAGACGGCACACCGATGTTTGTTTATGGCGTGAACCATGAAACGTATGCTGGCCAAGCCATCGTATCGGCAGCCTCTTGTACCACTAACTGTCTTGCACCCGTGGCTAAAGTCTTAAACGACAAATGGGGTGTGAAGCGTGGTCTAATGACGACTGTTCACGCCGCAACAGCGACTCAAAAAACAGTCGACGGTCCATCAGCTAAAGATTGGCGTGGCGGTCGAGGCATTCTAGAGAACATCATCCCATCCTCTACTGGTGCAGCGAAAGCTGTCGGTGTTGTACTTCCAGAGCTAAACGGCAAATTAACCGGTATGGCATTCCGCGTTCCAACAACCGATGTATCAGTCGTGGACCTTACCGTTGAATTAAACAGCGAAGCGAG
>CATEEE010000158.1 GCA_949499045.1 Marinobacterium sp. xm-d-530
ATGAAGAGAGTACAACTCATGACGTCTGGTCTTTGGGGCAAAATGCCTATCTTACCGGTCTTGAAATGGTCCAGATTCTCGTGGATCTGCAACAAACAGAAGAGGCTCTCATAGCCGGTATTCTTTACCGTGCAGTTCGAGAAGAGCGTCTTTCAATCGATCGAGTTAAATCTAAATTTGGTACCGAAATCGCTCGTCTGCTACGTGGTGTTTTGCAGATGGCCGCCATTGGTAGTCGAAAAAATCCCCGCGATGAAGAGGGGGTGTTTGGCTCTGGAGGAAGCCAGGTCGATAACGTTCGTAAGATGCTGGTTGCCATGGTGGACGATGTTCGAGTCGCGCTCATCAAGCTGGCTGAACGTACCTGTGCGATTCGTGCGGTAAAAGAGGCGGATCGACGTAAGCGCTACATCGTTGCTCGAGAAGTCTTTGATATCTACGCTCCATTGGCGCATCGATTAGGTATCGGTCATATCAAGTGGGAGTTAGAAGATCTCTCATTTAGATACCTAAAACCTAATGATTACAAACACATAGCTAAACTTTTGGCTGAAAAGCGCCTTGCTCGTCAAGAGTACATTGACAGTGTTATTAAACTGCTCGAAGAGAAGCTAGTAGAGGTCGGCATTGAAGGGCATGTCTCAGGCCGTGCAAAACACATCTATAGCATCTGGCGTAAGATGCAGCGCAAGAATATCGAGTTTAACCAGGTTTATGATGTTCGTGCCCTGCGTATTCTAGTGCCAGAGATTCGTGACTGTTATACCGTGCTAGGGATTGTTCATGGTTCATGGCGCAACATACCGCATGAATTTGATGACTACATAGCCTCACCAAAACCTAACGGCTACCGATCACTGCATACAGCTGTATTTGGTCCAGAGTCACAGGCGGTTGAGATCCAGATTCGTACTTTTGATATGCATGAAGAGGCCGAGCTTGGCGTCTGTGCCCACCATCTTTACAAGGGAACGGATACGGCAAGCCGTGCCGATGGTTACGAAGAGAAAATTTCGTGGCTGCGTCAGGTGCTTGAATGGCATGACGAATTGGGTGATACCGAATCGTTGAGTGATATTCTTCACTCCGATGTGACTCAGGATCGTGTCTATGTGTTCACCCCAGAGGGTCATGTCATTGATCTTCCGGCGGGTGCTACACCGGTTGATTTTGCTTACCGCGTTCACACCGAAATCGGACACCGCTGTCGAGGTGCACGAGTGTCCGGTCGCATCGTTCCTCTTAACCGCGCACTGCAGACAGGCGATCAAGTTGAGATTATGACTGGCCCAGATGAGCGCCCTAGTCGTGACTGGCTCAACACCAACCTGGGGTATGTAAAAACCTCTAAGGGTCGAGCCAAGATTGCCCATTGGTTTAAGACACAAGCTCGTGATCAAAATGTGGAGGCGGGTAAAGAGATGATCCAGCGTGAATTTAAACGTCTCGCACTGGATGCTACAGAAGTGGATCTATCCGAGATCGCACAGCGTCTTAAATTCACTTCCAATGATAATATGTTTGCCGCATTAGGTGCTGGTGACCTAAGAATCTCGCAAGTGATCTCTGCTGCGCAAGCGCGTGAAGAACAGGCCGAGCGTGAATCTCAATTGGACCTGGACGTTCCAGCTTCATTACCTAAGCAGAACCGATCAAGTGACTCTGGTGTGCACGTAGTTGGAGTCGGCAGCTTAATGACTCTGTTTGCGAGTTGCTGTAAGCCGATTCACGGCGATGCTATTGCAGGTTTCGTGACGCAGGGCCGAGGTGTCTCTATTCACCGTGAGGATTGCAAAGAGCTACAGCACCTTCGCGAAGTAGAGCCTAGTAAGATTGTCCAAGTGGCTTGGGAGGAAGAGGCAGAAGCCACCTACCCAGTTGATATCGTTATCGAAGCCTTTGACCGGTCAGGTCTGTTGCGTGACGTTATGACTATACTAGCCAACGAACGTATCAATATCTTGTCGGCCAATACACTGACGGATAAGAGCAGTAATGAAGCAAATCTGGCGCTGACATTAGAGATAGGCCGACTCGATAAGCTCGGCAAAGTGATGGATAAGATCAATCAAATCCCAAATGTCAGTGACGTTCGCCGAGAGCGATCAGGGGTTCACTAATGAACGATCGCTATACAGTCGATGATCTCATCTACCTGATGCAGCGTTTGCGCGACCCTGATACAGGTTGTCCATGGGATTTGGAGCAGACCTTTGCTTCCATCGTCCCTCACACCCTTGAAGAGGCTTATGAAGTCGCCGATACCATTGAACGACAGGATTGGGCTCATCTAAAAGATGAGTTGGGCGATCTACTGTTTCAAGTCATCTTCTATTCACAATTGGGTAAAGAGCAATCTCTATTTGATCTGAATGCCGTGGTTGATCACCTCTGCGGAAAGTTGGTCCGTCGCCATCCTCACGTATTTCCTACTGGGCAATTACGCGACAGTGCAGAGTTGATCGAGATTGATCAGCAAGCGGTTAATGCACAGTGGGAACGCATCAAAGAGCAGGAGCGGGAAAGCAAAGATCGTACCCGTGTTTTAGATGAGGTGCCAACGACACTGCCGGCCATGAGTCGTGCAGTTAAGCTAACAAAGCGTGCCTCTAAGGTGGGCTTTGACTGGGATGATGCGACCGGCGTGTTGGATAAGATCGAAGAGGAGATCCAAGAACTCCGAGAAGCGATGCAGCAGGGTGACTTTGACGCAGTTCGCGAGGAGTTGGGTGATCTTTTATTTGTTAACGCCAATCTTGCTAGAAAACTTTCAGTCGATCCCGAGCAAGCGGTTCGTAATACCAACCTTAAATTCGAGCGTCGCTTTAACCATGTTGAGGATAGAGTGTTAGCCAGTGGCAAGGATTGGAGTGAATTCTCACTAGAGGAGTTAGACGCCTGGTGGGACGAAGCTAAACAGATCGAGAAATCTAAAAAATAGGTTTGATAGAGTCTTTGGCTCTATTCGCATAAAGCCTAATAGTGAATCAGTTCTCAAGTTCCACACTGCCATGCTAATATGCCTGGCTTGCTCGGGAAACGATACCCTTGAGCGCAGCGCTTTGATGAGTGACAAAAAGTGCTATAGGTGACACCGCACGGCTATGGTCGAATTGTGTAATAGCCACACCTAAATTAATGTCAGCGGTAAGAATTTTAATGCTGCGCCTAGGCGCAGCGTATTTTTTTAAGGAGAAAATTAATGCGAATGATACTTCTCGGTGCACCAGGTGCCGGTAAGGGTACTCAGGCTCAGTACATTACTGAGAAATACGGTATCCCACAGATCTCAACTGGGGACATGCTACGTGCAGCCGTAAAAGCGGGTACGCCTCTAGGTGTTGAAGCCAAGAAGGTTATGGACGCAGGTGGTCTAGTATCAGACGACATCATCATCGGTCTAGTTAAAGAGCGCATTACTGAATCAGATTGTGCCAACGGCTTCCTTTTCGATGGTTTCCCTCGCACCATTCCTCAAGCAGATGCATTGAAAGAAGCGGGCGTTGCTCTAGACGCAGTGGTTGAGATTGACGTTGCTGATGAAGAGATCATCAAACGTATGTCAGGTCGTCGTGTACACCCTGGTTCAGGTCGTACCTACCATGTCGTATTCAACCCACCTAAAACTGAGGGTAAAGACGACGTTACAGGTGAAGACCTTGTTCAACGCGAAGACGATCAAGAAGAGACTGTTCGCGCGCGTCTAAATGTCTACCATGATCAGACTAAACCTCTGATTGGTTACTACCGTGGCTGGGCAGATGAAGATGCTGCAACGGCTCCTAAATACGTATACGTAGAAGGTGTAGGTAGCGTTGATCAGATTCGTGATCGAGTATTTGAAGGCCTAGCTTAACATTTAAGCTGAGCTAATTAAGAACCGCACTTTTTAGTGCGGTTTTTTTATGCTCGCAGAGTTCGATACCGATCCATAATCGACCATTCCAAGATGAATTTGATCGCTAGTCCATCGTTCTAAAATCTTTAGATGAGATAGGGATCTTTATTGAGGTAAATTGCGAATAAGTACCTAGTCCTCAGACAATCGAAAAGAAAGGGAAGACGTTGGCTTGATCGAACTCTCCCTAGCATGTTGATACATTCATTAGGTAAATAATCAAGACAATGACGAATTATATGGCGGCACAACACCCTGTCGCACAGGGATGGCTCCCTAAGGGCCCCGTGAAAGCCGCTTATGAACGCAAAGTGGATGCAGGAGAGCTTCTACGAGATGACGCCCAAGTTGCTCTGGCGGCAAATCTTGATGTCCTGCACGAGTCTCTTACCTTGCTCCCAGTTGTACCGGTGCACACCGACAAATCAACCAATAGCCGCTATTCATACATCAGGCCGCTGTTATTGAAACGATCTTGGGAATCCGCTCATTCCTATTTTCGAAAGAAGCTCCGTTTGCGGTCTTATGGTCCACCACCGCGAGGCATCTACATTCATGGACCGGTCGGGGTCGGCAAGAGCTTTCTGATGGATCTCTTTTATGCGTCAGTTAATGTTCCTATTACCAAACGCCGCGTCCACTTTCATGAATTCATGTTGGAGGTCCATCATCGAATCTTTGTCTACAAACAGATGCACCCACGAGATGATGCGATCCCCGTCATTGCGCATCAATTGGCACAGGAAGCTCAACTACTCTGTTTCGATGAATTTCAGGTAACTGACGTTGCCGATGCGATGATTTTGAAACGTCTTTTTTCATCATTATTGGATTGGAATGTCGTGGTGGTGGCTACCTCGAATCGCGCCCCCGATGCCTTATATGAGGGAGGCATTAACCGATCTCTATTTTTGCCATTCATAGATATGTTAAAACATAGGTTCGACATAACCTCCATGGATAATTCTGCCAAGGATTATCGACTTGAAACTAGGGCGGATGGCCAATCCTATTTTTGGTCAAACAAGGGTGTTCATGGCGATAATAGTGATAACGACATGCAGGTGCGTTTGAATGAAATATTTGGTGGCACAGCATCCGGAACGGAGGCCGAGGTTATTGATGTACTCTTTGGTCGTACCGTCCAGGTTACCCGATTGAATGAAAGGTGCGCCTGGTTTGATTTTTCCGAGTTATGTTACCAACCGCTCGGTGCGGCCGATTATATCTCCCTCTGCGATCGATTTCCGGTCATCATTGTAGACCGTGTGCCGCAATTAGATGCCAATCACCTCGACGAAGCGCGACGATTCGTGACCCTCATTGACGTCTGTTATGAATCTCGCACCCGCTTGGTGTTGGCGGCAAACGTCCCCCTCGATGAATTATTTGATTTTGAAGCGCAAAACGAAATCAGCA
>CATEEE010000159.1 GCA_949499045.1 Marinobacterium sp. xm-d-530
AACCGCACCATCGTATTGCACGGCAGTGCCTCTGACTCCGAACTGCTTCTAGAAGAGAACATCGATGATGTCGATGTATTTTGTGCCCTAACCAATGATGACGAAGCTAACATCATGGCATCGATGCTGGCCAAACGTTTAGGGGCCAGAAAGGTTATGACGTTGATCAACAACCCTGCCTATGTGGATCTTGTCCAGGGTGGCGTTATCGACATAGCCATATCACCACAACAGACCACCATTGGCGCCCTTCTGGCGCACGTACGTCGTGGCGACGTCGCTGCTGTTCACTCACTTCGCCGTGGTGCAGCAGAGGCCATTGAAGCGATCGCTCATGGCGACCCATCAAGTTCAAAAGTCGTTGGACGTGCTATTGAAGATATTGCGCTACCAGCAGGAGCCACCATTGGCGCCATCGTACGAGACAATCAGGTGTTGATTGCCCACGATGACGTTGTGGTAGAAGATGGCGACCACGTCATCCTGTTCCTGATCGATAACCGTCAGATTGGCGAGGTAGAGAAGCTCTTTACCGTCGGCCTAACCTTCTTCTGAGGTTGTCATGCACTACAAAGTGATTCTCAGAATACTTGGCCTGCTGCTGATGATTTTCAGTATCACTCAGCTTCCGCCAGCCCTCGTCTCGATGATTTACGACGATGGCAATATTCAGGCCTTTGTTGGCGCCTTCTTTGTCACTCTGTGTACTGGCTTTTTAATTTGGCTACCGTTCATGCGAGTACGCCAAGACCTCAGAACACGTGACGGTTTCTTAATTACCGTTCTATTTTGGACGGTACTTGGTTTCTTCGGTTCACTGCCTATCTACTTCTCGGCCGAGACTAATTTTACCTTTACCGATGCTCTATTTGAGGCCGTCTCTGGCCTAACAACAACCGGAGCTACTGTGATCACTGGACTGGATACGCTCCCCAAGTCCCTGCTCTACTATCGACAGCAGCTTCAGTGGCTAGGGGGTATGGGTATCATCGTACTGGCGGTCGCCATACTGCCGATGCTGGGCATCGGTGGGATGCAGCTTTATCGTGCTGAAACACCAGGTCCAGTCAAAGACTCAAAGCTAACACCCAGAATCACCGAAACCGCCAAAGCGCTGTGGAACATCTACCTGACCCTGACGATTGCCTGTGCACTGGGCTACTGGGCGGCGGGTATGGAGCTGTTCGATGCCATTGGCCACAGTTTCTCTACTGTCGCGATTGGGGGGTTCTCAACACACGACGCCAGTATTGGATTTTACGATAGCGCACTAATCGAGATGATCTGTGTGCTGTTTATGGTGCTCTCTGGCATCAACTTCGGTCTTCACTTTGCCGCATGGAGACAGCACAGTGTCGCGCACTACTTCTCAGATCCGGAATTTAAATTCTACCTCTTCTCGTTGATCAGTCTGTCGCTGTTTACGCTGTTTGTCCTCGACTTTACCGGCACCTACGAATCGATCGAGGCACTTCGCAAAGCTGTGTTCATGGTGGTTTCTATCGCAACTACCACCGGCTTTGCGGTGGCTGATTTTGCACATTGGCCAGCCATGCTCCCATTTTTGCTGTTCCTAGCAGCCTTTGCTGGGGGCTGTGCAGGTTCAACCGGCGGCGGCATGAAACAGATACGTCTTCTACTGATATTGAAGCAGGGCTACCGTGAAATTGTTCGCCTAATTCACCCGAACGCCATCATGCCTGTGAAGCTCGGTAGACGACCCATTTCGAACAAGGTACTGGAAGCGGTCTGGGGGTTCTTCTCAGTTTATCTGATCGTCTTTGTTGTCATGTTGGTCGCTCTACTCGCCACTGGACTGGATCAGATAACAGCATGGTCAGCGGTAGGCGCCACTCTTAATAACCTTGGCCCAGGCCTGGGTGATGTTGCGGCACACTATGGTGATATACCGACAACCGCCAAGTGGATTTTGGTCTTTGCGATGTTATTAGGACGTCTTGAGGTATTCACCTTGTTGGTTCTTCTGACACCTGCGTTTTGGCGTCGATAACCCTATTCAATCGATAGGGTTCCGCCCCTCTTAAAATCTAAAGGAATGCTGTATAATTCTCGGCTAATTTTTTGCAAAAATCCTAGCCGAGGACTTCTGTCGTGACCGACACTGTCAAACCTGATGTAAGCACCTTCCAAGGTCTAATCTTTGCCCTACAACAGTACTGGGCAGAACAAGGCTGTGTAATTGTTCAGCCACTGGATATGGAAGTGGGTGCTGGAACCTTCCACCCATCTACTACTTTGCGTGCCATCGGCCCAGAGAGTTGGAACTCAGCTTACGTTCAACCCAGCCGACGCCCAACCGATGGCCGTTACGGTGAGAACCCGAACCGTCTTCAACACTACTACCAGTTTCAGGTCGTGATGAAGCCGCACCCTGACAACTTCCAAGAGCTCTACCTAGGTTCACTTGAACGTCTTGGCTTTGATCTTTTGACACACGATGTGCGCTTTGTGGAAGACAACTGGGAATCACCTACCTTGGGAGCTTGGGGTCTAGGTTGGGAAGTTTGGCTAAACGGCATGGAGGTGACTCAGTTCACTTACTTCCAACAAGTAGGCGGTCTTGAGTGTTACCCAGTCACTGGCGAAATTACATACGGCCTTGAGCGTCTAGCGATGTACGTTCAGGAGGTCGACAGTGTTTACGATCTAGTTTGGTCAAAGGCACCTGATGGTACCGTCGTTACCTACGGTGATGTCTTCCACCAAAACGAAGTAGAGCAGTCGACTTACAACTTTGAGTACGCCGATGTACCACACCTGTTCAGCAATTTTGAGCACTACGAAAAAGAGTGTCAAAAGCTATTGGATGTCAATCTGCCCCTACCGGCTTATGAGCAGGTAATGAAAGCATCGCATACCTTCAATCTACTGGATGCGCGTCACGCGATCTCAGCGACTGAGCGTCAGCGTTACATTCTACGTGTACGTACTTTGGCTCGAGGCGTTGCCGAAGCTTATTACAACACCCGTAAAGAGCTTGGTTTCCCAATGGCAGAAGAGTCTATTCGCCAAGAAGTGTTAGCGTCATTGGAGGGAGCTGAGTCATGAGTAAGCAAGATTTTCTATTTGAACTGGGTACAGAAGAGCTTCCACCGGGTGCCCTTCTCTCCCTATCTAACGCACTAGGCAAAAGTCTTACTGCACAACTAAACGATGCTCAACTTACCTTTTCTTCGTTAGAGCTATTTGCAGCACCACGCCGTCTAGCTGTGCTGGTTAAAGCATTAGACAGCCAACAGCCTGATCGCAACATAGAGAAACGCGGCCCTTCCGCTAAAGCCCCTGAACAGGCCGCTAAAGGATTTTCTGGTAGCTGCGGGGTCTCTCTTGAAGATCTTGTTATTGAAAATACTGACAAGGGTGACTACTACGTCTACCGCGGTACTGAGGTTGGCAAACCTGCTTCAGAATTACTACCAGGTATGCTCGAGACTGCTCTAAGCAGCCTGCCAATTCCTAAGCGTATGCGTTGGGCCGCTAGCCGCACTGAGTTTGTTCGTCCTGTTAAATGGATCGTTGCGCTGCTGGGTGACGAGGTTCTGCCTTGTACTCTGCTTGAGGTCACTTCAGGCCGTAAATCACGTGGTCACCGCTTCCACTACCCGCACGATATCGAATTGATGACTGCCAGCGAATACGCTACCACTCTTCGCAATACTGGTAAGGTTATAGCCAGCTTCGCTGAGCGTCGTGAAATCATTCGTCAGCAAGTACTGGCTGAAGCATCACGCATTGGTGGTACTGCAGAGATTGATGAAGATCTTCTAGATGAGGTCTGTGCTCTTAATGAATGGCCTGTCGCTTTAGCAGGTCGTTTCGAAGAGCGCTTCCTTGAGGTGCCAGAACAGGTCCTCATTCTTTCAATGAAAGAGAATCAGAAGTACTTCCACTTGGTCGATGGCAACAACAAGCTGATGCCATACTTCATTACGATCTCGAACATTGAATCTAAAGATCCGCAGCAAGTCATTGCAGGTAACGAGAAGGTGATTCGTCCACGCCTAGCTGATGCCGCCTTCTTCTTTGAAACGGATAAAAAAGCACCCCTTATTGATCGCTTAGAGAAGCTCAAAAGTGTCGTATTCCAAAACGAGCTAGGTACAGTTGCGGACAAAGCAGCTCGCATTGAGGCAACGGCTAAAGCTATCGCGAAACTAATCGGTGGTAATGAAGCATTCGCCGCTCGCGCTTCACAACTTGCTAAGTGTGACCTTCTAACTGACACCGTTTATGAGTTCACTGAACTCCAGGGTCTTATGGGTTACCACTTCGCACTGCACGATGGTGAAGAGCAAGAAGTCGCACAAGCGATCTACGAGCAGTATATGCCGAAGTTTGCTGGTGATGATCTACCTTCTTCTAAGACAGGTATTGCTGTCGCGTTAGCCGATCGCTTGGACACCCTTGTCGGTCTATTTGCGATCAACCAACCACCTACAGGGTCTAAAGACCCATTTGCACTTCGTCGTGCGGCTCTGGGTGTGCTTCGAATCATTGTTGAACATGAGCTGGATCTTGATCTTAAAGAGCTTCTTAAAACGGCAGCGTCTAACTACCAAGCGCTTCCAGCTTTAGACAATGCGGCTGAGAGTGTCTTTGAATTCATGCTAGAACGCTTCCGTTTCTGGTTTGAAGAAGAGGGCATCAGCGCTGAGATCTATCTTTCGATCCATGGACTACGTCCCACAAAACCGTTGGACTTCGTTCGTCGAGCACATGCCGTTGCGGCATTTACACAAATTGAAGCATCCTCGGCACTGATTGCTGGTAATAAGCGTGTAGGCAATATTCTAGCGAAACTAGACTCTACTCCGTCTACCGCTATTAATGCCGCCCTATTAGTTGATGATGCCGAAAAAGAACTTGCTCACGCCCTTAACGGCTTAAGTAGCTCAGTTGCATCAATGACCAGCGCAGGCAACTACCAAGGCGCTCTTCAAGCACTTGCTGACCTTCGTCAACCGATTGACCGTTTCTTTGAAGAGGTTCGTGTCATGGCTGATGATGCTGACGTTAAGCAGAACCGTCTTGCGATGCTACAACAACTTAAAGAGCTATTCGGTGGCATTGCTGACATCTCTGAACTAGCTGGCTAACTTGGGCTTGCTATCAAAAAACCCGAGCAGCGCTCGGGTTTTTTATTGCCTGTTTCACGTGAAACATCACCGTTTAAATGATGGATCTTGACGCTCAACAATACGAATCATCGCCGCCAAGGCATCCTCGCCCGCTCCATATTTTGGGTTAAAGTTAAGCGAATCTCTTACACACTTCTCCAGTACCGGAGCCGGTATCTCTTTCACTTTACCCATCGACATTGATGCTAACTGAGCTTCACACGCTCTATTAACAAGCCACATCAACGCAAAGGCCTGTGATAATGTTTCACCAATGACCACCGGACCATGATTTCTTAGAAGTAGAACCTGCTTGTCACCGGCGCTTTTTAAAATCCGCTCACCCTCATCAGCATGAACGGTTATCCCTTCAAAGTCATGATAGGCAATCTTTCCGTACAGCTGTGCCGAGTAGAAATTGCTAAAACTAAGCCCCTCTTCAAGACAGCAAACAGCAAGAGTTGGCGTCGTATGAACGTGCATAACACAGTGCCCACCCTTAACTTGTCTGTGTATCTGACCATGAAACGTAAAACCAGCTGGATTAATTGGCCAATCTGAGTGACCAATGATGTTTCCATCTATATCTACTTTAACTAAATTTGATGCGGTCACTTCCGAATAGTGGAGTCCAAATGGGTTTATTAGGAAATGATCTTCTTCGCCAGGAACGCGAAGCGATAAGTGATTATAAATTGATTCATCCCAACCTAAATAAGCAAATACTCTATAGACTCCGGCGAGCTGAACCCTAGTCTCCCACTCCTCATCTGAATACTGAGTGGGGTGCTCATAATATTTGGCCATGTTGCATATCCTCTCTTTTTACCGCTCTATATAGGTAATGAATAATATATTTGTTTCACGTGAAACACACAAAAAAAGGCGCCTATAGGCGCCCTTCCATTGAATGCAAAAAAATTACACGTCAAGGTTAGAGACATTCAGTGCATTCGACTCAATAAAGTCACGGCGAGGCTCAACCTCATCACCCATCAATGTTGTAAATAACTGATCGGCA
>CATEEE010000160.1 GCA_949499045.1 Marinobacterium sp. xm-d-530
ACCTCATTAGGGATCTTTTTGTTAACCTGAATGTACTTCTCGAACTGCTCTAAAGTCGAGCGTTTGTACAGTTCCGCTTCAGACTGAACAACCTCTTCCTCTTCAAGTACTTGAAGGTGAGCTGCGTAATGTTCAGCCTCTTCAAAGAAGTCGCTAATTGAAGCTCTATACTCACCCTCAACTAGAACCTTAACAGTACCGTCAGGAAGTTTAAGCATTTGCAGAATGGTCGCGACCGTACCTGTGTGAAACAGATGATCCATCTTAGGCTCATCTTCAGATGCACTGCGTTGCGCAACCAAGAGAATCTGTTTATCACGCTGCATCGCCTCTTCCAGTGCTTGAATGGACTTTTCGCGTCCAACAAACAGAGGAATGACCATGTGCGGGTATACAACAACGTCCCGAAGCGGGAGAACGGGTAGTTCAATTTGCACATTGCTCTGATTATTTTCCATGAAGCATACCTCTATGATGAATCTGTTACCGATCTATAAACTGAATATAAATTATTTATGGGGATCCGTTACGTAAATGCAAGCTCGAACAGTCCACAAATTCGCGTGTAAAAAACAAAAACGCCTCAGATGAGGCGCTTAAGAGTCTATTAAACGATCGCAGGTTATTTATAGTAGGCCTGTTCCCGTTGACTGTGGTCTGTAACATCTCTAACACCAACCAAGCCAGGTACTTTTTCGATCAGAGTCGCTTCAACACCGTCTTTTAGGGTCATATCAACAGCACTGCAACCCTGACAACCACCGCCGAAGCGGAGAATAGCGACCAGCCCTGCTTCCTCTTCAGAGACCTCTTCGAGCTTAACTTCACCACCATGCGAAGCTAGTCCGGGGTTTACCTCAGAATATAGGATGTAATTGATCTGCTCGTTGATTGGACTATCCGCCGAAACCTTGGGCACTTTGGCATTAGGCGCTTTAATCGTTAACTGGCCACCCATTCGGTCTGTTGCATAATCAATAAACGCTTCATCGAGGTAAGGGATACTGTTCTTCTCAATGTAGAAGCGCACCAGATCGAGCTGCATCACTTCGTCTACGGCGTTCACTTCATCGGGTCGGCAGTAAGCAAGACAGGTTTCAGCATAGGTTGTGCCCGGCTGTGTAACAAACAGACGGACCGCAACACCCTCAACATTCTGCTTTTCTAGAAGCTCTGCAAGGTAACCCTGAGCACCCTCTGTCACTTCAATATTTAACATCAAAAATCTCCAGTTAACGTACCGATAATGCTACATAGGATAACCAGTTATTAATTCCGAGTAAAACACTCAATTATTTAAACGTAACGATTTTCTCTCTCGCTTGTTACAATTTATTCATTATCGGAGAGTCACTCATGCTAGAGCACAGTCTGTTTACATCGTTCTTTCTTATTTTTACTGGCGCAGCTGTGTTAGCGTCTGTGGCGCTGTTTACGCGCCAACCTCTCCTTGTGGCTTATATCGTGCTTGGGGCACTGCTAGGACCCTATGGCCTAGAACTGGTTGCTGATACCAATCTACTGACTGACATCGCTCATATCGGGATTATCTTTTTACTGTTTTTACTCGGTTTGGACATGCAACCCGCCCACCTAATTCACATGCTTAAAAAAGCGACACTGGTAGCCATTGCCAGCTCTGCACTGTTTCTTGGGTTGGGATTTAGCGTGGGCAGTCTATTTGGCTTCACTCAAGCTGAATCAGTCATCATCGGCGCTGCCGTCATGTTTTCCAGCACTATTATCGGGATTAAGCTGCTTCCAACGACCGTTCTGCACCACAAACACACCGGTGAATTGGTCGTAGGACTACTGCTGTTACAGGATGTAATCGCCATTATTGTCCTGTTGATACTCAACTCTGGAGGTGACAGCGATCCGATGAGTAGCTTTGTTAAATCGGCCATCGCACTGCCTGCATTAGGGGTTTTTGCTTGGCTAGGCGTTCGCTATATTATTTTGCCGCTTTTGATGAAGTTTGACCGTTTCCATGAATACATTTTTTTAGTCGCAATAGGTTGGTGTCTGGGTATGGCCGAGGCGGCAAAACTAAGCGGCCTATCAGCTGAGATGGGCGCTTTTATGGCAGGCATTGCACTAGCAACCAGTCCAATTTCACAATACATAGCGACCAATCTAAAGCCCTTACGGGATTTCTTTTTAATTCTATTTTTCTTCTCAGTCGGCGCTAGCTTTAATCTAAATTTGATTGGCTTAATTCTGGTGCCGGCTCTGATATTAACCCTTGCAGTACTCCTACTAAAACCGGTCATTTTCCGACTGCTTTTAGGCCGCATTAGTGAATCTCCATCAACCGGATGGGAGATAGGCTTTCGGTTGGGTCAGACATCTGAGTTTTCGCTACTGATTGCTTATCTCGCTTTTTCAGCCGGCTTAATTGGTACTGAAGCGTCACACGTCATTCAAGCAACCGCGATTCTTAGCTTTCTGTTATCGACCTATATTGTCATATTTAACTATCCATCACCGATAGCCGTTAAAGATTCGCTTAGAAAAGATTAATCGGGTTAAAGCCCGACATTTAAGAGTATTAAGATCCAATGCGTAGACGCACCGTTCGATATGGCGGCCCTAAAAAGAGCCCATCAAAAGTAAACATTTCACTGCCTGAAAATATACAGGTTGAATCCCTCTCATTAGAAGGGAGAGGTGTCGCAAGAATCGATGGTAAAACACTGTTCATCAGTGGAGCACTGCCGGAAGAAACGGTCAACGCCACATTAACCAAACCGGGTAAGCGCTTCGATGAGGCGATTGTTAATGAGATTAAATCACCCTCAAAGCACCGCATCCAACCTAGCTGCGCTTTCGCTGGGGAGTGTGGCGGCTGCGATCTTCAGCACCTTAACCCGAATTGTGCAGTAGAGATGAAGCGTGACCAGATACTCAATACTCTTAAGCGCCAATCCCATCTTGAGCCAGGGCTTATAGCCCCCCCTATCGTCTCGGAACACAGATTGAATTACCGCCGATCTACTCGTGTCGGTATTAACCAGCGCGATAACGGCGAATTAATCATCGGTTTTAGACGCTCTGAATCTAATAAATTGATCGACATCCCTAGCTGCCCCGTCTTAACCAATCGTTGCAACGCTTTCTTGGGAGCTCTTCGCGATAGCCTTAATGGCCAGGATAAACTAAAAACGTTAACACACATCTCTTTGAGCGACGGCGATAACCTATTAGCGGTTGAGATACGTGCCAAAAAACGCCCATCAGACGAGATTATGCACACCCTTACCTCTCTTGCCGTCGATATGGAGGTCAATTTAAGGGTGTGTTTTAATGACCAAACAGTGGCTCTGAATAGCGTTGAAGAGCCTGAATTCATTAATAGACAACGTGATATCCGCTATCAATTTGATACCAATGATTTCATACAGGTAAACGCTTCTGTCAACGAAGCTCTGATTGAGTGCGCAATTGAGTGGCTTGAGCCTAAGCAAGAAGATCGTCTTCTTGATCTATTCTCTGGACTCGGTAACTTTAGCCTACCTTTAGCAAGACTGACCAAAGAGGTCATTGCAGTAGAGGGCGTCTCAAATATGGTGAAACGTTCACAAGCCAATGCTGCACTCAACGCCATTAACAACTTAACATCGATAAAGTCGGATCTTAGCAACGTTGATAACGAGACAGCTTGGTTGAAGAGTCAGTACGACCTTATTCTCCTTGACCCCCCCAGAAGTGGTGCTGCCGATCTGATCCCACATCTAAAAAACCTGGGAGCACGAGCCATTCTTTACATTGCATGCGACCCCATGTCGTTGGTTCGTGACAGTAAAATTCTAAGTGATCTTGGTTTCTCTATGACGCGCTTCACCGTTGCTGATATGTTCCCTCAGACCCACCATATTGAGTCCATTGCCCTCTTTGAGCCTAAGCCATGATCCAGTGCCACTATGAAGATCAGGATATGCTGATCTTGGAAAAACCGGCTGACATGCTCTCTGTCCCTGGGCGCGGAGAGGATAAGCAAGACTGCTTATGGAGTCGAGCCATTGCACAATGGCCTGATGCCTTGATCGTACATCGGCTCGACTGTGCCACGTCTGGACTGATGGTACTTGCTCGTTCAAAAATGACTCATCGTGAACTCAGCATACAGTTTCAGAACCGTATTCCATTTAAACGGTACGCCGCACTGGTTAGCGGAAATATGGAACAGGTCGATGGCTGGGTTGACCAACCTCTTCGTTGTGACTGGGATCGCCGCCCTCTACAAATAATCGACCACGATCAGGGAAAGCATGCACTCACTTTTTACCGTAATCGAGGCCAAGAACTAGTTAATGGGCATTCAGCCACTCGTGTGTCACTCTACCCCATTACGGGACGTTCCCATCAATTGAGAGTCCACTGCCAATATCTAGGCCAGCCAATACTGGGCGACAACCTCTACGCCGAAGAGGAAGCTTTAATCTGTTCGAACAGACTGATGCTCCACGCTGACCTACTTGAGCTTCACCACCCTATCTCTGGAGAGCGCCTAAGTTTCTCGTCTCCCGCTCCGTTTTAGATACAAAAAAAGCCGGCTTAATAGGCCGGCTTTCTGATACTTTTAAAGTGGAATTAAAACGTCATTCCGAGGCGACGACCCACCTCTTCATAGGCTTCAATGACGCCACCCAGTCCCTGACGGAAACGGTCTTTATCCATCTTTTCACGGGTCTCTTTATCCCACAAACGGCAGCCATCCGGAGAGAACTCATCACCCAGAAGCACTTCTCCATTAAAGATGCCAAACTCAAGTTTGTAATCGACTAAAAGCATGCCTGCATCATCAAACATCTTTTTCAACACATCGTTAACTTTGAAGGTCAGCTCTTTAGCCGTCTCAAGGTGAGCAGGTTCAGCCCAACCAAAGGTCTCGACAAGAGACTCATTGACCATCGGATCACCCAGTGCATCGTTCTTTAAAAACAGCTCAAAGGTTGGTGGATTTAACTCCAATCCCTCTTCCACACCAATACGACGGCACAATGAACCCGCTGAGATGTTACGAACAACACACTCAACCGGCATCATATCAAGGCGCTTTACAACGGATTCGTTATCAGACTGTAACTCTACGAAATGAGTCGGAATACCTGCCTTCGAAAGCGCCGTCATAATAAAAGCGTTGAACTTGTTGTTGACCATACCTTTACGGTCTAGCTGTTCCATCTTTTTACCATCAAACGCCGAGGTATCGTCTCTAAACTCCATGATCATTAGATCTGGGTTATCAGTCGTAAATACCGATTTCGCTTTACCCGCGTATAACTCTTCACGCTTTTCCATTAAAAACTCCAAGGTAACCATCAACGCTGATGGTTTGAAACTTATAAAGACAGATTATCTTTAACTGTCCACAAAAACTCTTCGGCACTTTCAGAGCTAACCGGTTCACCCTTGTCATTATGTACAGAGAGTATTACCCCAGTTCTGGCGCGGTTAAAGCGAACCTGAAAACGTTTATAGAGCTCTAGATCACCAGATTCAGCGTTAACCCGCTTCTGATTATCTTGACCGAAAACGTATACAACACGCTTACCAACCCACACCTTAAAGCCGTCCATTGCCTGCAGCTCTTCTTGAGTGGCTTTGGCACCTTTGACGATAGCATCTGGATCACTTGAGTAAGTAACGTCTTTGTCGATTGGATCTTCGACAGAGTTTGGATTCACTAAATCAAGAGTAATAGGTCCAGACTCACGGTTTTTTAGCCAATCCAATAAGCCACTGTACTCTTGCTCTTTAAGCGTACTTTTAAAGGTAAGATAGATTGCTCCAGACTCTTTATCTCTGGTTCCGACATCCACTCCAGCTCGATCAAGGGCATCATTCACCATCACCCACGCATCGTCTGCAGAAGCTCTAATGTTAAGTAGTGGCTGATTTCTTGAATCCTTACCCATCTGAGCAGTAGGTCCCGCTCCCACCTGGAAGCGAGAAAGAGTTGGCGCCGTCGATGCCACATCGCCTCTACCCAGGTAGTTCAACATGGCAAACATAATTTCATTTGAGTAGGCCAACTCAGTTGCGTCACTGCTCCAGTCGAGCTCACTCTTATCAGCACTCAAAGCAATCTGCGCATGTTCCATGCTGATAGCGGTTCGCTCTGTATTCTCAGGATCAGGGCGTAAGCGGACTCGTAATTTGTTTAGAGAGGGTTCATTCGCTTCCGAGTTAAACTTGACGGTATTCAACAGACGCTGAAAGTAGTTTAGGTCCTCACCGGCAACCTCAATCCAGTCTGACTCCATCACACCCGTTTTAGGGTCTGCTATGGCTAGATCAATATTAGCATCTTGCCAGAAGGGTTTGAGCTCAGCCCAAACCTGATCAATCGGCTCATCAACCAAAATGACACGTTCACCCTCAAGTGGACGAATCGAAGCACGATCATTGCCATCTACAGCAAAAAAGAACTCTGGACGAGGCGCCTCTGGGACCAGTTCGTTTGATACAACTTCTGACTCATTGATCTCAGGAACCTGAAGGAGCTCTTCAGTGCTCTTTGCGTTGATACCCTCGGGGATGATAAGGCGCTTACCCGGTTGTGCAAGTGCGTACTCTTGACCGCGATCACGTATAACACCGTTCTCGCCGTAAATCGGGTTCGACTTGATTGCATCCTGCATCGTACAACCCGATACAACCAACGTTCCACAGAGCATCCAAAAGCGAGCGTTCATAGTAGGGACCTTAAATCAGACCAGTCTGTTTCAGCGCCGCAACAACCGTTGGGCGGTTCTCTTCAGATAGAGGTGTTAGCGGCAGACGAATCCCCGGGCCAATCAATCCCATCTCAAACATTGCCCATTTCACAGGTATGGGATTGGATTCAACAAATAAGTCTTTATGAAGTGGCATCAGTTTTTCTTGTAGCGCACGTGCTTCATCGAATTTTTTATCTAAGCCAAGCTGACACAACTCAGCCATCGCTTTGGGAGCTGCGTTAGCTGTAACGGAGATATTACCGTGTCCCCCAGCAAGAATGAGCTCAATCGCGGTTGCATCATCACCAGAGTAGATTGCGAAGTCAGCTGGTGCATTATCGATAAGGTATTGAGCACGCTCAATATCGCCTGTTGCCTCTTTAATGCCAACGATATTCTTTACTTCAGCTAAACGCAGGCTCGTCTCTGGCAACATATCACACGCTGTACGACCTGGAACATTGTAAAGAATTTGAGGAATATCAACCGCTTCAGCAACCGCTTTGTAGTGTTGATAAAGACCCTCTTGAGTCGGCTTATTGTAGTAAGGAGTGACCAAAAGGCAGGCATCCGCACCCGCCTCCTTTGCACCGCGGGTCATCTCAATCGCTTCACGAGTAGAGTTAGCGCCAGTACCCGCTATAACAGGAATCTTGCCTTTACAAAGTTCTACAACACGAGCCACAACTTCCAGATGTTCGTCATAATCAAGTGTCGCAGACTCTCCAGAGGTACCCACAGCAACAATTGAAGCTGTCCCCTGTTCGATGTGCATATCGACAATGCGATCTAAAGCTTGCCAATCAATATCGCCGTTTTCGTGCATCGGAGTTACCAGCGCAACGAGGCTGCCAAGAATCATATTTTTCACCTTATTATGGCTCGGTTGCTGATCACGAGGAATCTAATCATTAATAATCAGCAAGAATACTATTTAGCTAATCATTTTAAACGATTTCGGGGTAACATTCGTAGAGGCACAGTAACTTTTTATTACATTACTAGGAGATAAAGATGGTTGAAGTCGGTCAAACAGCTCCGGACTTTGAGGCAAAAGACCAGAATGGCGAGATAATCACACTCAGCCAGTACAAGGGTAAGAAAGTTGTCCTCTACTTCTACCCTCGAGACAACACACCTGGCTGTACTGCTCAAGCATGCGACCTACGAGATAACATAGAGCGATTGGCTAATAATGGCTATCAAGTGATCGGTGTGAGCACAGACTCAGAGGCTAAGCATCGTAACTTTATCGAAAAGTATGACCTTCCATTCCCTCTTATTGCTGATACCGATAATGCCGTTCATGAACTCTATGGTACCTGGCAGCTAAAAAAGAATTACGGCAAAGAGTACATGGGTACCGCAAGAACCACGTTCATCATCGATGAACAGGGTAAGGTTTCTGAAGTGATTGCCAAAGTTAAAACCAAAGAACACACCGCTCAGATATTGAGCGAGTAGTTAACAAAATGGGTGCCTCGGCACCCATTTTATTTACAAACGCTGCCCAAATCACCCTTCATTAGTCGGGGGCAATTCATCCGCTGTAGGCCAGGCTGTAACGATCGACTTAACCAATGTTGCCAACGGAATAGCAAAAAACACACCCCAGAACCCCCAAAGCGTACCAAACACCAACACAGCCACAATAATAGAGACCGGGTGCAAATTAACCGCTTCGGAAAAGAGCAACGGCACAATCACGTTACCATCGATCGCCTGAATGATGGTGTAGGCAAGCATCAGGTAGAGAAACTGATCGCTCCAACCCCATTGAAAAAAAGCAATGAGAGCCACTGGAACCGTCACCACCGCAGCACCGATATAAGGAATCAACACCGACAGACCTACCAACAAACCAAGTAGAGCAGCATAGTTGATGCCCAGTAGTGCAAAAGAGATAAAGGTTGCGACCCCAACAATCAAAATCTCAATTGCTTTACCACGGATATAGTTAGCTAACTGAGAGTCCATCTCGTTCCAGACCTGATCCATCATCTCACGCTTCTTGGGCAAAAACGCAGTCCAACCAGCAATCAACCGATCACCGTCCAGTAGGAAAAAGAGCACTAGAATCGGCACCAACACAAAGTAGATCAGAGCGGTTAATACACCGGTCAAAGAGCTTAATGAAAAACTCAGTAGCCACTGACCTAACTGACTAAGTTCCGCCGCTGCTGTACCAATCAGGTTACGGATCTGCTCAGCAGAGACCAGCTCAGGGTAGCTCTGAGGCAGAAGCATCAAAACATGCTGTAGCTTCGTTACCATGCCAGGCAGTTCATTAAACAGGTTAACCAACTGAGTCCAAACGGCAGGCAGAATAAACAGAAACATCGCTACCACGAAACCAGTAAACACGACGAACATCGTTGCGACGGCACTTTTATGGCCTAAACCAATACTCTTTAATCGATTGACACCGCCCTGCATCATAAAGGCGAGAATCAGTCCCGCAAAGACCGGAACCAGTGCACCGCCAAGGTGCCAAATCACAAAGCCAGAGACAAGCAGTAGTAAAAACAGCAACAGTGCCTCCTCATTTGAGAAGTAGCGCTGTACCCATTTGCTAAAAATCTTTTGCATTGCTTAGTTAACCTCGGCGCAGAAGGTGAATATAGATCTGGTTGTTCTCAATCGTTGAGATCAACTCATGATTAGATAGGTCAGCATAAACTTTAAAATCACGAACGGAACCTGCATCCGTAGCAGTCACCTCAAGTACCTGACCCAATTCAAGCGAATTCAGCGCCTGCTTTGCTTTCAACAACGGCAGCGGACAAGCTAAACCCGTTGCGTCGACTCTTTTATCAATTTGAATCTCTGTCATACTAAAGCCAGTCTAAAAAGCGAATCTATCGGCGCAATGTAACTGATATAAAGAACAAAGGCTATGCTACCTCTGATGCGAACTCTCCTATTCATTCTATTCAGCACACTATTCCCAGTGCATGCACA
>CATEEE010000161.1 GCA_949499045.1 Marinobacterium sp. xm-d-530
AGTGAATGCTTTAGATCCATTTGAGAGAGTCGAGATTGCCTCTCAGATTAATATGGATCGCTTAAATGTTGAGAAGAACGCGTTGACTAAAGCGCTCTCTTTAGCTTTACGTGGGGTCTGGGGGCAGTATGAGAACCATTAACCTGCGACCTTGGCGTGAAGAGCGAAATGTTTTTTTACAAAAACGTTTCTATACACAGCTTGCCGTCACTGCCCTGCTAGCCGCTTCGATTGTCGGTGCGAGTTACTACTACCTAACGGTTATGTTGAATCGACAGCAGGATAGAAATGCTTATCTGACCAGTGAGATCTCTCGACTCGATGCTAAGCTTAAAGAGATACAAGAGCTTAAAAGTAAGCGTGAACGCCTGTTGGAGAGACTGACGGCGATTCAAGAGCTTCAGGGTACACGGCCTATTATCGTGCGTACCTTTGATGAGTTGGTAGAGGTGATGCCAGACGGTATTCACTATCAGTCACTGAACCGCTTTGGCGAAGAGATGTCGATCAATGGTTAGGCGGTTGCTAATGAAGACGTCTCTTCGTTGATGCGTACTTTGAATGATTCGATCTGGTTTGGTGAGCCTTCACTCTCAAAAGTGACGACACAGAATGGTTTGAAAAGCTTTAATTTGCGAGTGCCTCTGGAGCGCCCAGATGTTGAGGAGGCTTCACAATGAGCTCAGTTTCTTTAAAGCAGAAGTTTGAACGCGCGTTTCGTGGTTTTGATGTCAACAACTTAGATTTATCCGAAGCTTGGAGCTGGCCTTATGGCGTTAGAGCAATTGCTTTTGCTCTGTTGTTTATCCTTATCGGCGGGGCGGGTTTTAAATTCTTAGTGATGGATCAAAAAGCGTCCCTCGATAAAGAGGTCGGTAGAGAGCAAGTACTCAAAACTCAGTTTGAAACAAAGTCGTTTCAAGTGGCCTCACTGGATGCACTGAGACGTCAAATGGCCGATGTTGAGTTACGCTTTGCAGAGATGCTAGCGCAACTGCCTACAGAGAAAGAGGTTCCTGGACTACTGGAAGATATCAGTGCGACAGGTCGCAACGCGGGTCTTGAGATAGATTCCATTGCACTTCAGCCTGAACGCAAAGCGTCTTTCTATGTTGAGTTGCCAATCGCCATTCAGGTTAAGGGCACTTACCACCAGATGGGGCAGTTTGTGTCGGGTGTTGCCAGCGTTAAACGTATTGTGACACTGCATGATTTCAATCTTAGCCCGTCAAATGGTGATCTACTTACCATGAGCATTAGCGCTAAAACTTACCGCTATGATGACGAGGAGTGATGTGATGAATAGAGTAGTCAAGCATCTCTCCCTGATCACGCTTTTTGCATCGCTATTGCAGGGGTGTATTTGGGTGGACGATTCGTCTGACCTAAAATTGTTTGTCCGTGAGAAACTGGCAGCGCCAGGGGGTGGTATTGAGCCGCTGCCGGAACTGGTCGCCTATGAAGCCTTTGTATATGAAGGCCCTTGGCAGCGTGATCCTTTTGTTCCGCTTCTGCCACAACAGTTTCTCGATGACGATGAGGTCGTGGTTGCCCCTACTATCATGCCCGATTTGAATCGCATTAAAGAGTATCTGGAAGAGTTCCCGGTAGAGCAGTTGCAGATGGTAGGCACAATTACCTCGCCAATGGACGGTCAATTGATCGCCCTAGTCAGAGACAGTAACTCTGAAGTGCATCAGATTAAAATGGGTGCTCGCATGGGTATCGATTACGGTATTGTAGTGAATATTGATGAACGCGGTATTGAGTTGAAAGAGATCGTAGCGAACGGCCGCGGCGGCTGGATGAGTAGACCTAGAGTCGTCAAACTGCCGGGATTGGAGTAAGTCATGAATTTGATTAGACGGAACTTAAAGATGTGGATTCAACGGGCACTTGCTCTGGTTAGTTTGATGGCTGTATCGGCGTTGGTATCGGCTCAAACGTTAAATGCAGTGGTTGCGACAGCGCTTCCTGGCAATCAAACTGAGTTGAGGTTTGAATTCACCGATCAGCCTGCTGAGCCAAAGATTTATGCGGTCGATACACCTGCTAGGTTGGTGGTTGATTTGTGGGGTGTTGATAAATCCGAACAGTTGGATCGTTCGATCACTGTGGGCTCTGGACCTGTATCAAAGCTTCGCTTTGCAGAAACGGATGATCGACTTCGCGTTGTTGTTGAACTGTCTGAATCGATCGGGTACCAAACCTCTATACAGGGTAATCAGTTAATACTCTCAATGGGTAATGCTACTCAAGTTTCGGCTGGTGCCGTCGCTACAGAATCTAACGCTATTTCTGCTCCAAACACCGTGATGGACGACTTAACACGAGTGGTAGGTGTCGATTTTGAGCGCTTAGAGGGCAACCAGGGTCGAGTGACGATCTCTCTGAGTGATGATCGAGCTGGACTGGATATCATAGAAGAGGGTAGCGGCGTCATTATTAATCTAGTGGGGGCTATTTTAGCACCTGGATTGGCACAAAAACTGGATGTGAAAGCCTTTGCTACCCCGATTAATTTTATCGATTCTATGAATGCTGACGGCAGTGCAGCGATTTTGATTCTGCCTTCTAGCGACCCTTACGATTACCTAGCGTACCAGTCTAATAACCAGTTAGTGCTGGACTTCAAACCGATCTCTTTGAGTGCTCAAGCTGACCTTCAGAAAGATCTATTCCCATTTACTGGCGAGGAGATCGATCTAAATTTCCAGAATGTCGAAGTACGCTCTGTGCTCCAGATCATTGCGGAAGTGGCCGAAAAGAACCTGGTTGTTGGCGATGAGGTGAGCGGTAATACCACGCTTCGTCTGAAGAATGTCCCTTGGGATCAGGCGTTGGATATTATTTTGAAAACCAACGGTCTTGATCAGCGAGTCGTGGGTAACATCATGCTAGTGGGCGATGCAACACAAATTGCCGATCGTGAACGTCAAGAACTTGAAAACCAGCAGCAGGTTAAAGAGTTAGCACCGTTGGTAACCGAATACATTCAAATCGACTACCGTCGTGCGTCCGAGATGAAAGAGTATCTGTCGGCGGCTAATCTTAT
>CATEEE010000162.1 GCA_949499045.1 Marinobacterium sp. xm-d-530
ATGTGGAATTAAGGCAAAAAAAATGGGGCCAAAGAGGCCCCAAAGATCACTGCGAAAACGGTTAAATCATTCACAAGAAGAGAGTGAAAATTCACTTCTCTACAAAGATGAATCTATGATACCACCTTTATTACCAAAAACAATAACCTAATCGCAAAATGTCATATAAGATTTTGGCACAAAAAAACCCGGTAACATGACCGGGTTTTTATAAGGGATCTGATTAGTTCAACGGAGGAACTGCATCAATCCAATGCTTGTCAGCGTGAGCTGCTTGCTCAACACCTTGACGTGCTTGATAGTGAGCGCGTGCTGCGAAGTCCATCGCTGTCTGGAAATCACCAGATTCGATAGCCGCTTTCGCTTCTTTCAAGTACTTCTTGGTATCGCGCCAAGCAAAACCAACTTCCTGAGACTCTTTGTACTTCGCTTTAGCAGCGTCGAAAATAGTCTGAGCATTTTCAGCATTAGCAGGCTTAGACGCTAGGGACTCTTCAACAGTCATCGTGTTGTAAGTTTTGCCGTTCCATTCAAATGTGCCATTAGCACCTTGAAGAGCACGAGCATTTTCCCAAGCTGACTTAAAGCTCTCGGCAGAAGCCAAAGAACTGACTGTAAGTGCAGCAACAGCTGCGATCGTAATGATCTTTTTCATCTGTTTGCCCCTTACTTACGTGCGCCAGGACCGTTAACGATGAGACCGTTAGACATGTAAGTCTGGAAGTACTCAAGGTTACGGAAAGTTTCGCTTTGTGGCTTCAAGTACTCTGAACGAGAGTCACGGTGACAGCCTTCGTAACGACGGTGAAGTGTACCGATGTTACCCCACTTAGAACGCACTACTGGGAAGTGAGTAGTGTGACCTAGGCCTGGGCTTGGAAGGTCTGCACGAGTCAGGCGGTTAGTACCCGTCAAGTGACAGTCAGCACAAGATAGGTTCAACTGACCACGTTTAGAGTAGAAGAACTTCTTACCATCTAAGTAAGCCGCTTTCGCCTCATCGTTTGGAATGTCGATTACAAACTCGTTACCGCGTGAAGTGTAGGCCATGTAAGCAGAAATCTCTGCAATAGCGCCTTTCTTCCAACCTAATGGTTTTTCACCGTTTGTCATACGACACTCGTTGATAGCCATCTCTAGAGTGACAACGGTTTTGCGCTCGTCATTCCACATTGGGTAGTTTTGACGTATACCAATACCACCGTTCTCGAAACAGTCAGCGTAACCTTTACCGTTAGCAAAAGGTGTATTGAATAGCTCTTCACCCTTTTCGAGGTCTAGCTCGTAAGGAGGGAACTCTTCAATCTCTTCCCACTGCTCACGAGAAGCAGCATCAACAGCGTAGATACCGTTGACGTACTCGCTCATTGGCGTGTCTGGGAAACGGTTTTTCATATATTCTTGCAGTGCAATACGGTCAGCTTCTGGATCTACAGTTGCGACAGAAGCTCCCGAAGTTGCTGCCATTGCCATTTGGCTAGCAGCTGCAACACTTAAACCAAGTAGTGTGCTTTTTATTATATTCATGTGTCCTCCGTGGACAGCAATCAATTATTTGATTGCTGCAGTTTCGGTACCAGTTGAACCCGTGTTTTCAGACCAAGCAACAGATAGCTCTTCACCCTTAGCACCACCCTCGAAAGTGAAGGCTAGGTAGGGGTTTTTAGAGATAGCTGTATTTAGGTTTGCTTCAAATACGACTTTGCCGCCGTGAGAAACAGATACAGTGTCGAGGAATTTAGCTGGGATAAGATTGCCATCTTTGCCCTTCTGAAGACCTGTATCCATGTTGTGCTTAGCCATCATTTTAACGGCAGTTTTACCACCGCGCGCTTTAGCTTTTACTCGAAAAATCTTAGCCATTTTACTTCTCCTAATCTAAACCGCTAATTAACCGCCACAGCCACCGATAGTGACTTTAACTTCTTTGGTAGCGCTGTAAGTCTTGCCACCAGCTTTAACAACTGCAGTAACGTTAGTTGTCTTACCCATGCGCACACGAGTAGAAACGTCTGCAGCAGTACCAGCAGGGATACCAAACTCAGCCGCTAGAGGCGTTGGGTTTTGTTCAACGAAGATAGCCATTGATTCAATGTTAGCAAGCTTAGATTCAACTGATACAGGTACAACTGCACCGTTCTCAGCGATATCTGGAGCTTTCAACATTACGTCAGCACTTGCTTCTGCAGCGCTTCCGTATAGTGCGTTTAGCGCATCAGCTTGTGATTTAGCGTTAAAGGCATCTTTATTCCAAGCTGCAACTGCCACGCGTGGCATCATTGCACCTAGACCGATTAGCGCACCGCTTGCTGCGATCGCTTTTACAACTGTACGACGATTCATGCTCATTTACTCCACCTAAATCGAATCTAATTAGTACTGATAAATGTATTCAACAACTGCGTCTATTTCATCTTCTGTAAGGATATTATGCTTACCCATAGGTGGCATGATAGACAGAGGATTTTTCGCAGTAGCATCCCAAACTTGAGCACGAAGCTCAGCTTTATTTGGGTAGCGTGCTTTCATTGCAATAATCATTGGGCCCTGGTTACCAGCTTGGTTGGTAATTGGATCCTGAATGTTATGACAAGCAACACAGTTACCACGTGACTTACCGTGGTAGATTGCTTGACCTTCTTTGATCATCGCTTCGCTATGTGAACCCGCGACTGCAGAACCGGTGAATGCTACACCTGCAACTGCTAGGGCTGAGATCAACTTCCGCATGGTCACTCCTTCAGTGATCGTGCACTTTCGTGCTTGTTATTATAAAAACAGGGCGGCGTTAACCGCCCCGCCATC
>CATEEE010000163.1 GCA_949499045.1 Marinobacterium sp. xm-d-530
CTCACAAATTAATGTTAAGCCAGGACATTCTTGGGGTTCATGCAACCAATTTTCCATACACCAAGCGTTCTCATTTTGAGGGGCAAAACTTCATACAGGGAGCTGGTAAAGCCCCTTTTACAGAGAGCACTGGTTGGATAGGTCGTGGATTAGATCTAGTGAACTACGGTGGCCGAGCAATGAGCTTAGACACTCCTCTTCTATTAAGAGGAACAACGAGTATCGACAACTACTATCCGGCCCACGTTAAGGGCGCCTACAACCCCTCCTCTGACCTACTAAAAAGAATTCACTCAGGTCTATCAGAGCAGTGGCAAACCACCAACGAAAAGCTCATTGCTAGAGTGACTAAAAACACTTATCAATCCAATGATCGAAGTCCGAATGCGTTAGCCCGAGAAGCAGGCAAAGCACTGTCAGAAAAGGATGGCCCTATAGCCGCTATGATTCGGTTAGGGGGTTATGACACCCATGCAGGGCAAGGGTCTCGTCTGGGGTCTAAACTGTCTGAACTAGACCTGTGTATTAGTTCGTTAAAAGACTCATTAGGCGAAGCTTGGGATAACACAACGTTTATTACTCTCACGGAATTTGGCCGAACCGTCAAAGTGAATGGCAGTAGCGGCTCTGACCATGGCTACGGTACCTGTATGTTCATTGGGGGTGGAGCCGTGAACGGAGGCGCTGTATTAGCTGACTGGCCAGGACTGGCAAAGAGCGACCTATTTGAGCGCCGTGACCTGATGGCTACTTTGGATTCACGAAGTCTGTGTGCAGCAGCATTGGAACATACCCTGGGCTTGGAGCATGATGAAATCGCGGAACGAGTGTTTTTTGAACCCAATTTAAAACGAGTGACTGACAGGATATACCTATGAAGTTAGCCTATCTGGCGGTACTGACCGTTGTGCTGACAGGGTGTCAGTCCTCCCCGCAAAAACCCAACGGAGACCGCTCTGTTGAACGAATTAAAATTGAGTCGCAAAACTATCAAGAAGGAATGCACCGGTACCCTGTCGATGCCAAATTATTAAAACCGAAACTAAGCATTGCTCAACAGCAGTTAGCAAAACGGGAAGCTGAAAAAGAGCGTAATCGCAAACGCAATTCAGAAATGGCTGAAGATGTTCAAAAAGCCTCAAAATTTTATGAAGAAAAAGATGGTTGGTTCACATGGATAACCGATCTAAAGCAATTCTCAGCAGCTCCCAACCTTAAATCCAAACCGATGAGACTTTTAATGGCCGATGGCAGAGAACAGATTGTTAAAGGGCAATTAAATAACAGAGAGATTGAAGCCCGCGCAAAGGTTATACATTTTGGGGTTTTAACAGACCGAAGTGTCATGTTGATTATTGCCCCCATTAAAAAAACACCTGGATCTGAAACCAGCATATCAACATTCAATGAGGCCGTAGCCGCCTGCGGAACTGCACTGCCCTACGCTTTTGGCGATATTCACTTTATCTCCAAAACAACCAATCCTTCAGTTGCCGCCAAACAAACATGCATAGTAGAAAAAACTAAGCATGACCGTTTCCTAAGGGTCTTCTACAACAACGCTCTTTCCATCGAAAAACAGGTTGAGGGAGCTGAATTGGAATTGGGTCTATCCTCTTAAACAATCACCCAACTCATTTGAGTTGGGTGATTAACTAAAGCAGAACTTTTAACGCTTAGCCAAAAAAACCTCTAAATCATCCGCTCCACCAATACGCTGACCATCAATGAAGATCTGAGGAGTTGTTCCCTGCCCCGTCACTGCCGCTAGGGTCGAGTAGCTAAGACCTTTCGCTCCTAGATTGATCTCTTCGTAGCTGTATCCAGCTTCATTCAGAGCTTTCTTAGCACGCGTGCAGTGTGGACAACCCGGTTTGGTAAACACTGTGACGCGTTTGGGTTGCTCTGCATTGGCGTTAATGTAGTTCAGCATCGTATCTGCATCCGATACCTGGAACGGATCGCCTGGCACATCTGGCTCGATAAACATTTTTTCAATGACGCCGTGTTTAACCAGCATCGAGTAGCGCCAGCTTCGCTTACCAAAGCCAAGATCTGCTTTATCAACCAGCATACCCATGCCATCGGTAAACTCGCCGTTTCCATCGGGCAGCATGTAAATATTTTCCGCACCTTGATCACCGGCCCAGGCATCCATAACAAATGGATCGTTCACAGATAGACAGATAATGCTATCCACACCCTCTTTTGCAAACACCGGGGCTAACTCGTTGTAGCGTGGCAAGTGGGTGCTTGAACAGGTCGGGGTGAATGCACCTGGCAGTGCAAAGACGATGACTGTTTTACCCTTAAAGAGATCATCTGTTGATACGCTTGACCACTCGTTATTTAAACGAATTGGGAAAGTAACTTGTGGTACTGCTTGTCCTTCTCGATTCATCATGGCTTAACTCCTATTCATGTAAAGCTCGTTCGTTTCGATAGATTTAGAATATTAGAAATAGTATTTTTAATAAAATTAATTAAAACTAATCTTTCGATATTTAAAACCTATAGCAACAATAAATAGAGAGCCTAGTAGCCTAATCTGGTAGAATTGCACCATTCATTTATGTAGGAACTTTGCGTGTTTAGCGAACTCGATATCAGTGATCGTATCTTAAAAGCGATCGACCAAATGGGCATTACAAAACCAACACCAGTGCAACAGGAAAGCATCCCTGTCGCCCTAGAAGGAAAAGATCTTCTGGTTGGTGCAGAAACAGGCAGCGGTAAAACACTCGCCTTTGTCGTGCCACTGCTGCAAAAGCTTCTCGATACACCTAAGCCTCGCTCAGGTACCCGCGGACTGATACTGACGCCTACCAGAGAGCTGGCTGAGCAGGTCGAAAATATGTGCGCAGAACTCGCAGCCTTCACTCAGATTCAGGTACAGAGTGTTTGCGGTGGCGAAAACTGGTCTAACCAAGTTGCTCGTCTGCGTAAAAACCCTGAAATTTTGGTGGGCACACCGGGTCGTTTGAAAGAGCACCTAGAGCGAAACACACTCGATTTTGATGATCTTGAATACCTTGTGCTTGATGAAGCCGATCGCATGCTTGATATGGGCTTCAAGGACGAGATGAGTTTTATCATCGACGCCTGCCCTGCACAGCGTCAGACGCTACTTCTATCAGCGACGCTTAACCACAACAAACTGCAAAGCTTGATCAATGTCGGATTGAAAGAGCCTGTTAGATTGCAACTAGCGACTGCGCAAGATGCAGTAGAGACGATCACACAGCAGATGATCCTAGCCGATCACCCTGGCCACAAAGAGAAGATTCTGCTTTGGTTGTTAGACAACGAAGAGCATGAGAAAGGGATTATCTTCTGTAACACTCGTGCATTCGCTGAACAGCTTGGCACCAAACTTCAGCGTGAAGGTCGCCGCATTGGAATTCTTCACGGCGAGATGGAACAGTCAGAACGTAAACGTATCTTGCAGTTATTCAGAGACGGTCGGATTAATCATCTGATAGCCACCGATGTTGCTGCACGTGGATTGGACATTGAAGGTGTCGATCTTGTCATTAACTTTGATATGGCGCGCAAAGGTGACGAGTACGTTCACCGTATCGGACGCAGTGGTCGCCAGGGCCGTAAAGGTCTGGCCATCAACCTGATCATGTCAAACGAGTGGAACCTGTCTGCAACCATCCAACGCTACCTTAAAGTGACGTTTGAGATGCGATCCATCGCGGGACTGAAAGGCCACTACAAGGGGCCTGAAAAAGTTCGTAAAAATGGTCGCGCCGCCGGTAATAAAAAGCGTAAAGAGACTGAAAAACGCAAGAGCACCGATAAGCCTAAGGTTAAACAGCGCGCTCGCGATAAGAAGGATATCGGCAAACGTCGTCAGCCAGCGACTTCTGCTTTGGGCGATGGCAATGCACCATTGATGCGCCGAAAGACAACAGGACTGGATCCAAACGATTGATGAAAAAAGTTCTGCCCTCATTTTATATGAGTCATGGTTCACCACTTGATGCATTGGTTTTTGGTGAGTCTGAACAACAGCGTATTGATGAGCTTGCACAATACCCGCAACCCAAAGCGATACTGATCATGTCGCCGCACTGGTTTACTAGCGGTATTAAG
>CATEEE010000164.1 GCA_949499045.1 Marinobacterium sp. xm-d-530
ACAAAAATAGTTAGCTGGCTCCGATCAAACCCATTAAAATAACGCCTCATTATTTTTAAATCCGAGGAACTCTCCATGGCTGTCGGTCCTGACACTCTTCCTACACTTCACCCTGTTGCAGGGTTCAAAATTGGTATTGCCAGTGCGGGCATTAAGAAGCCTGGGCGTCGCGATATCGTAGTGATGGAGTTTCCAGAGAGTGCTTCCGTGGCGGGTGTCTTTACCAAAAACGCGTTCTGCGCAGCGCCGGTTCATCTTGCTAAAGCGAATATGGCGACGGGTTCTGTGCGTTACTTAGTGACTAATACTGGCAATGCGAATGCTGGTACTGGGGAGCAGGGGATGGCGGATGCCAAAGCGGTCTGTGTGGAACTTGCAGCGCGTGCCGGTGTTGCAGAAACTCAGGTGATGCCCTATTCAACGGGTGTGATCGGTGAGCCGCTTCCTGTTAATAAGATTGTTGGTGCGCTGGATGCTGCGTTGGCTGATCTTAAAGAGGATAACTGGTTGGATGCTGCTTGGGGCATTATGACGACCGATACGCGAGCGAAAGCGGCCTCTGAACAGATCGAAGTGGATGGTAAAACCATCACCATCACCGGTATCTCCAAAGGTGCAGGTATGATTATGCCGAATATGGCGACTATGCTTGGCTATGTAGCGACCGATGCCGATATCGATCAGGTCTTGCTGCAGTCGTGGATGAGTGCGGCGACCGAGCGATCGTTTAACCGTATTACGGTCGATGGTGATACCTCAACCAATGACAGTTGTACTCTGGTTGCGACGGGTGTTTCCGGCGTGCGAATCGAGGCGGACAGTGCCGCAGCGACGGCCTTTGTTGCAGCGTTTAACCGAATCATGTTGCAGTTGGCACAATTGATTGTACGTGATGGTGAGGGCGCGACTAAGTTTGTCGAAATTCGTGTCGATGCTGCAGAAACGTCAAAAGAGGCGTTGGATGTTGCTTACACCATTGCCCATTCGCCACTGGTGAAAACAGCACTGTTCGCCAGTGACCCTAACTGGGGTCGTATCCTAGCCTGTGTTGGTCGTGCTGGTATCGAAAACCTTGATCTCGATGCTCTGAAGATCTACTTGGGTGATGTCTGTATTGTCGAGAAGGGTGGACGAGCGGCCAGTTACACGGAAGAGCAAGGGCAGGCGGTGATGAATGAGGAGGACATCCTGATTCAAGTGGTGCTTAACCGAGGCAGTGCCAGCGAGACAATCTGGACCACCGACCTCTCGAAAGAGTACGTGTCGATCAATGCTGACTACCGTTCATAAGAGACCGTTTAAATATTTGCTATGAAACAGATACTCGTTGCCGCTGCTGCCATTTTGAACCCAGATGGCCAACTGCTGATTGCAAAGCGCCCTGATGATAAACATCAGGGTGGACTTTGGGAGTTCCCAGGCGGAAAGGTAGAGGCTGATGAGTCGGTTGAGTCGGCGCTTAAGCGTGAACTGCTCGAAGAGATCGGTATTGAGGTTCTACAGAGAGAGCCTCTGGTTCGGGTTGAGCACGACTACAGTGATAAATCCGTCGTCTTGGATGTCTGGGTGGTCAATTCATTCAGTGGCGAAGCGTCTGGAGTGGAAGGTCAGCCGATTGAGTGGATCGATCCTGTAGATATGGACTCCTATCAATTCCCAGACGCGAACCTGCCGATTATTACCGCACTGAAAACGAGATTGGGCCTTTAATGCCTCCGTTTGTTTTGGGGTTAACAGGTGGCATCGCTAGCGGTAAAACGGCCGCAGCCGATCGTTTAGCGTCACTCGGTGCGACGCTGGTTGATACCGATCTTATTTCACGTGAAGTGGTTGAGCCTGGCCAGCATGCACTGTCTCAAATTGAACAGCATTTTGGGTCTGAAGTGATTCAAGACGATGGGCATCTTCATCGTGCGGTGCTGCGTGAGAGGGTCTTTCAGGATCCAGCAGAACGCCAGTGGTTAGAAGCCTTGCTCCACCCGCTTATTCGTCAGACAACCCTTGATCGTGCACAGAATGCAGAGACGCCAATCGCGGTCGTGGTTGTGCCTCTGCTGTTTGAGAGTGGGCACTACCAAGAGATAGATGCGTCTTTGGTGATTGATGTGCCGGTCGAGTTACAACGACAGCGAACGTTAAGTCGCGATGGTGTCAGTGAAGCGCAGGTTGATTCGATTCTTGCAGCCCAAATGGATCGTCAGTCGCGTATTGATCGGGCCGATTATGTGATCAGCAATACCGGTACCCTAGATGAGCTTTATTCTCAGGTGGATGCGCTCTATCATCAGTTGATCACCGAACTAACACCCTAATCAGATAGGAGCCCCCGTGAAAGTTAAATGCCCAACCTGCGAAAAGAAGGTCGAGTACTCTACAGAAAACCAGTACCGCCCATTCTGTTCAGAGCGCTGTAAGTTGATTGATCTAGGCGAGTGGGCAAGCGAGGGGTATAAGGTAGCGACTCAGCCGGATGTTGAGGATTTTAGCTCAGGCATGAGTCCGGAAGAGTTTGAGCATACACCGACTCGGCATTGAGTTTGGTTGCAAACTCTTTTAAAGCAACA
>CATEEE010000165.1 GCA_949499045.1 Marinobacterium sp. xm-d-530
ACAAGATCAAACGCTGTCTCATATCCGCCGATCAGCTCGATAACGATATCGATTTCAGGATTGGTTGCGATCTCAAAAATGTCCGATGTAACCTGAATGCCTGTCGTATCAATCGCAGGATTAGGACGGCGCATAGCAACCTGTTCAATCTGAATTCGACGCCCCGCGCGACGCGCAATCTCTGACGCATTACGATTAAGAACATCGAACGTACCGCCACCGACAGTACCCATTCCACAGATGCCAACTTTTACCGGCTTCACAACCTCACCTCGTTATAGAGTAAAAACACGACCCAGCGCGGGTAGTGATGTATGAAAAATGGGCTGTATTATAGCTAAGAAAGGGACGTGGAACTATGGTTATTAGAGGGGTTTTGCAGATAATGAGTGGAATTTAATGGCGGGTGTCAGGCTAAAGCCTGTTACCGGAACTCTAGCCCAACTACAAGGTATCGTGACTGGCCTTCAGCCTGTCACGACCCTGCTAGCGTTTTCCAGAGATCAATTAATCCCCAACACAGGCAATAGACGCTCGGCCGGCATATACCCTGGCAACAGATCACCCGTCTCTGTAATCATAGCCGGGGTACCGGTAACACCCAGCTTTTGACCCAGCGCCAGCTGCTCAAGCACAGGCGTCTGACAGGTATCCGCTTTAACCGAACCACCATCAAGCGCAGATTCCATCGCTGCTAAGCGGTCATCCGCACACCAGATCTGATCCATACGTGACGCGGTTGCCCCGCCAGGACCAGAGCGCGGAAAGGCAAGATAAGCCACCTCTACACCGGCTTCGTTCAGAGCATCAACCTCTTCGTGCAATTTCTGGCAGTAGGGGCAGTCGATATCGGTGAAGACGTAGATTCGCGCCTGCTTTTCACCTTTAGCAGTAAAGATGACCATATCGCTGTCAGCTACTTGCTGCATAGCATCCAAACGCATCCCGCTTAGACGTTTCTCTGTTAGGTTAACTAAACGATTACCTTGTGTAATTTGATAAGCCTTACCAGACAAAATAAATTGTGCATCTTCACTGACGTATAGCACCTCACCAGAACCGAGTAACACCTCATAAAAACCGGCCATTTCTGATGGTTCAATCAGCGTAATAGGAATAGAAGGATCTACCGCTTTAAGCTTCTCTTCGATCAAAGATTCTGAATTCGCCAAAGCCGGTAAAGTGACGAGTGATAACAACAGCGCGTAGAATAATTTCATCTTAACTCCTTAAAAAATTGCGCTCAGTGTGCCAGTTTAACCACGCGGATGAAACTGCTTATGCAACTGCTCTAAACGATGCGTCGCAATTTGTGTGTAGATCTGGGTGGTCGATAAATTGGCGTGACCCAATAGCATCTGCACCGCTCGAAGATCCGCTCCATGATTCAACAAGTGTGTCGCAAACGCGTGCCTAAGAGTGTGGGGCGAAAGCTCTGACTTCACACCCGCTTGCTGAGCCCAAAATTTAATACGATGCCAAAAGGTCTGTCGGGTCATCTGCTGCCCACGACGACTTAAGAAGAGCGCATCAGGATTGGTCGTGCCCATCAGCAACGGACGAGCAGCCAATTGATAACGTTTTAACCAATCAATGGCAGCCTCGCCAACCGGGACTAGTCTCTCTTTATCGCCCTTACCCACCACCTGTAAAAGCCCGGCCCTCAGATCGATTTGACCCACTTCAAGCCCTATCAACTCAGAGATACGCAACCCAGATCCATAAAGCAACTCCAACATCGCCCGATCACGCAACCCAAGCGGATCTTCAACATCAGGCGCCTCAAGTAGCGCGTCCACTTCAGTTTCAGAAATGGATTTTGGCAGTGCGCGCCCACGCTTAGGATTGGAGATATTCAAGGTAGGATCGATATCGATCACACTTTCACGCAACAGGTAGCGGTAGAAACCACGAATACAGGAGAGCTGCCTTGCGGTAGAACTGGCTTTAAACGCTTCAGACAGGCGCCACGCAAGGTAGTGCTGAAGATCAGCCTGCACAACATCCATCAAAGACTTACCCTGCTGATTCAACCAACAGGCGAACTGATTTAGATCGCGCCGATAGGAGCTTTGCGTGTTATCACTCAGACCACGCTCCATCCATAAGCCTTGAATGAACTCTTTAATTAACGCGGCATCTTTGGAGTCAGGGCTTTGCGCAGTAAAGCGTGCATCCGGCACTAACGGTAGACCTCAATAGTTTCTAAAAAGTTACGATCAACAGAGTAGGAAGCATACCCTTGATCCACTCTTCTTAGTAGAACTAACTTGCTGTCGGCCACTTCGATTAAACGCCCCTCAATATACCGACCAAAGTGGGTGTAAAGTCGAATCTGATACTGCAGATAATCATCCAGCTCATCAAAGCTGGCAGGATAGAACTGCTTAAGATCTTCAAGTTTTTGCAGTTCGCGACTTGAGAGTATCTTCTCCTTAAGCTGCTCAACATTGACCAACCCCTCCTCTTGAGGAGTTAACTGCTCCGCCTGCTCAGCATCCGGTAGCAATGATTCCCAGTCCAAACCAGTCAAATCAAGCCCCGCTGAGTTTATGCGTAGAGAGGGATTTAAGCGCTCCGCTAAGACGTGGGGAGCATTCATTAATACGAACAGCTCACTGCCCATTCCCCCCGCTGGGGAAATACCCAAATCGATACTTGAGCCCGGCGCAATCGCCTGCTCATAGGCATTCCATAGCCGCTCGGGCACCTGCATGCCCAACTGTGTAGCCTGAGCTTTTAACAGATCAGAATGCACTAAACGATACTCCGCCTCGGTCACCTGCGTCTGTTCAGCACAGTAGGTATCGCGGCGAGCATTAAATCCAAGATCTTGGTAGGCAAACTGAAAACGCTGAACTCGCGGACTGGCCGCCAATAGCGTTTGCGGTGCAAGATATCCAGGCGTAAAGCTGACCTCCAGCACCAATCGCTGCGAGGCAATGCCTAACAACTGGATCTGACTACCCAAGACAAGACGACCATTATCATTATCAGGATCTAAGCGAATATTAAGATCCGCCTGAATTTCGGGGTAACCCATATCCCGCAGCACAGGAAGAGAGAACTCACGCACATCACCACAACCTAAAGCAGCAACATTAACCAACCCTTTGCTGGCAGCTGCGCTCTGACTTGCCAATGCGGTCTCCATAAAGTCCGATGCAAGATCCATGCGTAATTTATCGATTTTAATGGCTAAAAAGCTAGGCCAGTCAGAGGCAGTACTGACAGGCGATGGCTGAAGAAAGAAGAGCGGCGCGTCCGCTCGAAGACTGATACTGGCCACTTTAATGGCAGAATCGTAGCCGAATGGAGCGGCCTGCAGGGACTCAATACGCACTTCACCTCTTGGATCGAGCACTAACGTCTCATAGTGCACACGATAGCCAGGCAACAGAACCGTCAAGGTATCATCGATATAGGCCTTCGCCTTGTACCAGACGTAAGCATAGCCACCTCCGCCAACCAGCAGTGTCGCTATCAATAACAGTAGAATGGTTTTAAACCAGCGCAAAGGATTCCCCTAACAGCCATCACTTTATACTAGACCACTATTTGAAATAGGCGAAATCAGGGCAACAAAAAAGGCGACCTATGGCCGCCTTTCTTAATCGAGATTAACTCAGTTAATAGAATTAACTTAGTTAAGCTTCTCTTTGATACGTGCAGACTTACCGCTACGCTCGCGTAGGTAGTAAAGTTTCGCCTGACGAACGTCACCACGACGTTTAACTTCGATCGCTTCAACCGCTGGGCTGTAAGTCTGGAAGGTACGCTCTACGCCAACACCGTGAGAGATTTTACGCACAGTGAATGCAGAGTTTAGGCCGCGGTTACGCTTACCTAGAACGACACCTTCAAACGCCTGTAGACGGCTACGGGTGCCTTCTACTACACGTACTTGAACTACTACAGTGTCACCTGGGCCGAAGTTTGGTACTTCTTTACCCGTTTGTTCAGCTTCGATCTGCTGAATGATTAAGTTTTTGCTGCTCATCGCTCGCTCCTAACTTTTCAACTGCGGACTACTTTTTAGTCTCGCCGATGTATTCGTTTAACAACGCTTGCTGTTCTGGGTCCAAATCGATCTTTTCAAGCAGATCAGGACGACGTTCATAGGTCCTTCCCAACTGCTGCTTTAAGCGCCATTTCCGTATCTCAGCGTGATTTCCACTCATCAATACCGGCGGTACACAAACGCCATCTAGCTGTTCTGGTCGTGTGTAGTGTGGACAATCAAGTAATCCTTCAGAGAAGGAGTCCTCTTCAGCAGAGGCTTGGTCACCCAGAACACCAGGCACCAATCTTGATATCGCATCAACCATCACCATGGCCGGGAGTTCACCACCACTCAGAACAAAATCACCGAGTGACCACTCTTCATCCACTTCCGCTTCGATCAGGCGTTCATCAACCCCTTCGTAGCGACCGCAGACAAAGATCAAACTCTCTGCCGTGGCCAGCTCTGTCACACCTTGCTGATCTAAACGTCGGCCTTGCGGCGACAGATAGATCACTTTGGCCTGACTGGGTGCTGCCGCTTTCGCTGCCGCTATCGCATCTTTTAATGGCTGAACCTTCATCAACATCCCAGGACCACCACCAAAGGGGCGATCATCTACGGTGCGATGTTTATCGTGAGTAAAATCTCGTGGATTCCAACTCTCGACTTGGACCAGTCCGTTTTTAACTGCTCGACCTGTGACACCAAAGCGGCTAACCGCTTCTAGCATTTCAGGGAACAGTGATACGATCCCAAACCACACAACTTAGAACTCTGGGTCCCAATCGACCCGCATAGTTCCAGCGTTTAAATCAATTTGTTTGATCACCTGATCCGGTACATATGGGATTAATCGTGTCTCACGATCAACGCTCTCGTCTGTACCTTTAACAACCAACACATCATTCGCGCCGGTCTCTATTAGGTGATCTACCCTACCCAACAATTCGCCGGATTCGGTATAAACCAATAATGTCTCTAATTGACTCCAGTAATACTCACCGTCATCCAACACCGGTAGAACCGAGCGTGGTACTGCAATCTCCGCTTCACAATATGAGCGGGCTGCTTCGGGTGAATCTATAGAGTCCAATTTTGCGATTAAACCCTTACCCTGTTTTTTAGCGCTTGTGACCTTAACCGGTACCCATTCGCCTTGCTGTTTTACCAACCAGGGGCGATAGCTTAGGATATTCTCCATCGAATCAGTGTATGAGTAGACTTTAATCCAACCCTGTACACCGAAAGGTGAGTTGAAGCGCCCAAGAACTACGTAGTCCTCTGCTGCAATCTCTGCCACTGCTATCAGGCCTTAATCAATTACTTAGCTTTACGTGCTTCTTTAACCAGTGTGTTAACACGTTCGCTCATTTGAGCGCCCTTGCCAACCCAGTATTCCACGCGCTCTAGATCAAGACGTAGACGCTCTTCCTGGCCGCGAGCAACCGGATTGAAGAAACCAACACGCTCAATAAAGCGGCTGTCACGCGCAAAACGAGAGTCTGCGACATGAATGTGATAGAACGGACGCTTTTTAGCGCCACCACGGGACAAACGAATAGTGACCATTAAGGACCCCTTTATTTCGCGGATGGGTTTTGAGATCGCCCATCATTGTTGTTTCTTCACCAATCCCAGCAAATTGCCCAGACAGATGAAGGCCAAATTAAATAGGGCGCAGATTTTACGTGAATACTGCGCCCATTAAAAGCTATTTTTTGATCAGAGTTTGATCAATTACATGCGTGGGAAACCACCAGGACCGCCCATACCGGGTGGCATCATTCCTTTCATGCCGCGCGCCAGTTTCGCCATGCCAGATTTAGAACCAAACTTCTTCATCATTTTAGCCATCTGCTTGTGCTGCTTAAGCAGACGGTTGATCTCTTGAATATTGGTACCAGAACCAGCCGCAATACGGCGCTTTCGTGAACCGCTGATAATATCAGGATTACGGCGCTCTTTAGCGGTCATAGAGTCGATGATGATGGCAAATTTCTTCATCCCCTGCTCTGCCTGAGCTGTTTGTGCCGCTTGGACCATCTGCCCCATACCTGGCATCTTCTCCATCATGGACATCATGCCGCCCATGTTGTTCATCTGATTGATCTGATCACGAAAATCTTCTAAATCAAAGCCTTTGCCTTTAGTGACCTTCTTCGCCAGCTTTTCAGCTTTATCCTTATCGATCTTGCGCTCAGCTTCCTCAATCAGAGAGAGCACATCACCCATACCCAAAATACGCGAAGCAACACGATCAGGGTGGAAGGGTTCGAGGGCATCGACTTTCTCACCGACACCCAGGAACTTAATAGGCTTACCAGTAATGTGACGTACCGACAGAGCAGCACCGCCACGAGCATCACCATCGGTCTTAGTCAGAATCACACCGGTTAGCGGCAATACTTCATTAAATGCTTTGGCCGTATTCGCGGCATCCTGACCCGTCATAGAGTCAACCACGAACAGAGTCTCAACCGGATTAACCGCGGCATGCAGCTCTTTAATCTCAGCCATCATGGCTTCATCAACCGCTAAACGACCCGCGGTATCAACAATAACAACATCATGGTGTTGAATTTTTGCATGCGCTGTCGCGCCGTTAACGATATCGATCGGCTTCTGTTCAATAGTAGACGGGAAGAACTCGACTTCAACCTCACCCGCCAGTGTCTCAAGCTGACGAATCGCGGCTGGACGATAGACGTCAGCCGATACCACCAATACTTTCTTCTTTTCACGCTCACGCAGGAAGCGCGCCAGCTTAGCCACCGACGTGGTTTTACCGGCACCCTGCAGACCCGCCATCATCACAACGGCTGGCGGTGTTGCAGCCAGATTAAGCTGCTCGTTCGCCTCTCCCATGACGCGAACCAGCTCTTCATTAACAATCTTAACGAAAACCTGACCTGGACTTAGGCTTTTAGAAACTTCCTGACCGACCGCACGCTCTTTAACCGCGTTCACAAACTCTTTAACCACCGGCAGAGCAACATCAGCTTCAAGCAGCGCCATACGAACTTCACGCAGCGTATCCTTGATGTTGTCTTCGGTCAGTTTCGCGCGCCCTGTAACGGAGCGAAGCGTGCCAGTTAAGCGTTCTTGAAGATTTGCAAACATTCTATTCCTCATTGCGCGGGTCTAATGGGTCGTTTCGATATCGAGATATCCCGCCAAATTTGGGCCGTAGTATAACGCAGGGACAGGCTGACTGTATATTTCGCATCCCAGCAATTTGTGCCACACTTGTGAGATTAGGTTCACACAGTCCGGAGTTTTGGATGCTATCGCTATTTACCCTTGTTGCCATTGGCCTCTATTTGATTGCCAGCCAGTGGCAAATGAAGCAGTTTGCCACTCAACAGGGCGGACCGCGCAACCGTATACAGATGTTCGGCCTCATTGCTGTCATTTTTCAACTGATCGCAACGTTTCAGATCATTTCGGGTGGATTTGGCTTAAACCTTAGCTTCTTTGTCGCCGGCTCGATGATCTCGATTGCCGTGGTCATATTGTTACTGATCGGGAGCCTGCGCCATAAGCTCGACAACCTGTTTATGTGGGTATTCCCGATGGCCGCCGTGACACTCGCTCTGGCCTATGCTTTTCCCGGTGAGGGAACCAAATCGAGTTACAGTGCCGGACTTCTAAGCCACATTCTACTGTCAATTATCTCGTACAGCCTATTTACACTGGCGGCACTGCAGGCACTGCTTCTATCCAAACAAGAGCACGCTCTCAAAAGCCATAAAACCAAAGGCTTACTGAATACCCTACCGCCTCTGCAAGTAATGGAAAACCTACTGTTTGAATTAATTACTGCAGGCCAGGTGGTACTGACGCTGGCGTTGATCACCGGATATGTCTACACCGACGACCTATTTGCACAACACCTCGCCCACAAAACACTACTCTCCCTTGGTGCCTGGGTTATCTTCACCATTCTGCTAGGGGGGCGTGCGATGTTTGGTTGGCGTAGCCGCACTGCTTTGCGTTGGATGCTTAGCGGATTTGTCCTACTGATGCTCGGCTTCTTTGGCTCGAAGGCCGTTCTGGAGCTAATACCTGGGGCTTAATTGGGTTGACACCCGCGCCCCATCTACACAAAATGAGCTTCCGTTAATTACATAGGCATTTCCCCTTGGAAGACGCGTCGATAAGCTCGCTCTCAATTCTTCTGTTTATTCTGATCCTCTGTTCTGCATTTTTCTCTAGTTCAGAAACCGGCATGATGTCGCTCAATCGCTACCGTTTGAAGCATTTAGCTAAGAATAACCACCTAGGTGCACGCAAGGCCGCTAAACTTTTAGATCGCCCAGATCGTCTGATCGGCCTAATTTTGATTGGCAACAACTTCGTCAACATTCTCGCTTCAGCCATCGCCACCGTCATTGCCGTTAGAATCTGGGGGGATGCAGGCATCGCCATCGCGACCGGCGTTTTGACCCTAGTCGTGCTGATTTTCGCGGAAGTGACACCCAAGACACTGGCAGCAATGTACCCAGAAAAAGTCGCCTTTCCAGCCTCCTATGTTTTGGCACTGCTACTCAAAGTTTTCTACCCGCTGGTGTTTGCAGTTAACCTGATCACCAACGGGATTTTCCGCCTGCTCGGTATCAAAACCACAGGGGAAGATGCTCACAATCTCAGTACCGAAGAGTTACGCACTATCGTAAATGAGTCAGGGGCCCTAATCCCGCAATCGAATCAATCGATGCTGCTGGGTGTTCTTGAGCTTGGCGAAGTCACTGTTAATGACATCATCATTCCGCGTAACGAGGTAGAAGGGATCGATCTGGATCACGAGATGGACCAGATCCTTGAGCAGCTTTCAAAAACCAAACACACACGTTTGCCGGTTTACCGCGGAGACATTAACCAGATCGTCGGTGTGCTGCACATGCGCAACCTGGCTCAACTTATTCAACAGGGTAAGGTGACTAAACCCGCTATCATGGCCGTGGTACACGAAGCCTACTTTATACCTGAAAGCACCCCGCTACAGACTCAGCTACTCAACTTTCAAAAGGAGAGCCGCCGCATTGGCGTGGTGGTAGATGAGTATGGTGACGTACAAGGGATTGTGACACTGGAAGATATCTTAGAAGAGATCGTTGGGGAGCTCTCTAACGATCAGTCTGATATCCATGAAGACATACACCAGCAGGAAGACGGCAGTTACTTTATTGATGGCTCCGCTTACATTCGCGAAATCAATAAAGCGTTGAACTGGGATCTGTCGACCGAAGGGCCAAAAACCTTGAACGGTTTGATTACCGAACAGTTGGAATCGATTCCAGACGCCAACGTCTGCATCGAACTGCACGAGTACCGCTTAGAGACGCTTCAGATCAACGACAACCTGATTAAGACGGTTCGGGTCCAGCGCCTCGAGATCGAGAGTGACGAGGAGGAGTAGACTCCCGCTCTCGTATCAACGCCCACACCTCTCGCTTCTTCTCATTGGAATAGGTACTCCAATAAGCGATCTCTAAACCTGAACGTCGACAGGCAATACAGAGATCGTCTTCATCAAGAGCACACACGCCCATACAGGGGTTAGGAATGGGTTTTTCAGATTCCATTAGGTTCGCTCGGGCCTTGGTCTGGTTTGAATCTGTGCATCAAAGGCACTGTTTAATAACTCGGCAATAACCCAGGCGGTTAACCCCCAGATTTCATAGCCTTGGTAATTCCATGCAGGCGCGTATCGCGTTTTTCCCGATAGATCCATAAACTGATCGAATCGCGCTTGACCCGGCTCCATAAAAAATCTCAGCGGAACTCGAAACACAGCTTCAATCTCTTCGGGATTAGGCTGTTCGACCACATCGTGCGGCACAACGCCTACCCAAGGAACCACTTTGAGGCGATGCTTGGACAGCACATCGCTTAAAGCGCCTAGAGGCCTAACAAATGATGGTTCAATACCTAACTCTTCATGAGTTTCGCGCAGAGCAGTAGCAAGTATATCGCTATCTTCTGGATCTCTGCGACCGCCAGGGAAAGCAACTTCACCCGCATGACTCGAAAGTTTACTGTGTCGCAATGTCAGTATCACCTCAGGCTCAGCCAAATCGGTAATTAACATCATGACACCCGCCTGCTGATCAGACGAATAGCGATCTGATAGCCGCCAAGGCTTGTAGTCAGTCAGGGTTTGTTCTATTTTCGAAATCATTAGATTAATCATACACCGAATATAAGAAAGCTACGCAAAAGATAGGAGATTCGATGAAGTTCTGCAGCGAGTGTGCCACACCGGTTGAATGGAGCATTCCTGAAGGTGATCACCTTCCCAGGCACGTCTGCCCAAACTGCGAGACAATCTTCTACTCTAACCCAAGAATCATCGCCGGCTGCCTCCCGATTTGGGAAGACAAAGTCTTGATGTGCCGCCGTAATATTGAACCACGCAAAAATTACTGGACGCTGCCGGCAGGCTTTATGGAAAACGGAGAGACCACTGAACAGGGCGCCATGCGTGAAACCTTGGAGGAGGCCGAGGCTGAAGTCGACATAGTTTCACTCTATACCCACACCTCAATTGTTCACGTGAACCAGCTTCAGCTCTTTTTCCTAGCCAAGATGCGCAACCCAAACTTCTCGACGACATCCGAGTCCAATGAGGTCGCTCTCTTTAGCGAAGATGAGATCCCTTGGGATGAGATCGCTTTCACGACAGTCTCCAATGCACTGCGTCTGTTCTTTAAGGAGAGACGCTTAGGGGGACCCTTTAATTTCCACCGAATCAGCATCGATCGATACAACGAGCAGAATAACGCTTCGACCACCCAGCATGAGATCCACCTCTAATGACATACCTTAAAGAGAGTAAAGCGGCCAAGGCTTTTCAGCGCAAACTGCTGATCGCTTGGTGTATTGATCGACACCCAGGCAACCTGACCCACTTACAGAAACTCACCGGCATGCCAAGGCGAACACTGCAGGATGCCATTAAAGATCTAGATGATCTTTCGATCGAGTGTTCATTCCAACAAACAGAGGGGGCCCTGAATAACCAAGGTATCTACCGAATAGATCAGTGGGGCTGTATCGACCTAGACTGGGTTGACCAGAACATTGGGTCTATTTCAGACTCCCTAGATATAAAGCTGCAGTTAGATTACTGATTAGCCGTTGCAGCAAGATCAAGAAAAGGGGAAGCATCGATCGCTTCTGCATCCATCATCTGAGCAAGATCCTGAAGGGTATTAACGACCTGAAATCGCTTCGCTTCAGAAAGTTTAGAAAAACGCTCTTCAAAACGCTCATGCAGCAGAGGTGGAACAGAACCTAGTGTAGAGGCACCCTCTTCAGTCAGACGTGCATTCACTTTACGTTTATCGGTGACTGAGCGAACACGCACCGCCAAACCGCGCTGTTCCAAACGGTTTAGAATAGTCGTCACCGTCGCTTGGCTCAGTGAGACACTCTCTGACAGCCTTTTAACCGTGACATCACCCAGATCACCAATTGCACGCAGCACCATTACCTGTGGAATGGTAAGGCCACAACTCTTCGCGATACGCTTGGATTGAATATCCGTCGCACGAATAATTTTGCGCAGCGCAATAAGTACATCTTGTGATTGCTGAATATCTGTCATGTAAAGCCCGTCATTTAAATAAGCAGCACGTTTAACGTCATGCTTGAGCGGGCGCATTTATAGCCCATCCTCTTTTCATCATCAATCACTATTTAAATAATTACAACTATAATTATTTGAACTCTAATGATTAGACCTGTTAGGATG
>CATEEE010000166.1 GCA_949499045.1 Marinobacterium sp. xm-d-530
ATGCAATCCATGCATTGGTTGTGAACTGACTTCGTCAGTGCTCACGTTTCAGCCCCACCAACGAAAAAAGGGAAGTGCACTTTGAAGTACACTTCCCTTTTTTACGTTGGTAGCGGGGGCCAGATTTGAACTGACGACCTTCGGGTTATGAGCCCGACGAGCTACCGGGCTGCTCCACCCCGCATCAACGTGAGGCGTATTATACATAGGTTTAAGGGCGCTACAACCCTGTTTCTAAATTATTACGAGTTTCTTTCACTATTTATTCAATTTGTTACTCTTTAGTGCCTATTTCAAGGAGCATGACGTTGAACGATTACTATTTGGGATTACCACAGTGGCAGCATCCTGCTTGGGAGAGTGGCTGTTTGGCAGGTGGTGGATCCGCTCTTCAGCGTTATGCCCGTCAATTTTCATCGGTAGAGGGCAATACGACCTTTTACGGTTTGCCTAAGTCGGATACGGTAAAACGCTGGCGAGATGAGACGCCGGATGACTTCCGATTCTGCTTTAAGTTTCACCAAGACTTATCCCATCGCAGTGCTTTAGAGGTTAGTAACCCGAAAGTGGCTGAACAATTTGAAGTGCTTGAACCATTAGCCAACAAAATTGGGCTACTCAACTTGCAGTTGCCTAAGAGTTTTAATAGTGAAGTGATAGAGCACATCCATCGATTTCTGTTGGCACTACCAGACGTCTTCAATTACTCCGTGGAAGTTAGAAATTCTGAGTTTTTTGCTAAAGGTGACGAGGAGCGTGAGTTTAATCAGATGCTTTTAGAAACCGGAGTTAACCGGGTGATGTTCGATACTCGAGCAATCTTTGCGGTGACCGCTATGGATTCAGCTACTCTGGATGCTCAACAAAAGAAGCCTAAAGTACCGCTTCATGTCATTGCAACCGGAAAGCATCCACAAGTTCGCTTCATCTCTACGATGCAGTGGCAGGAATCTGATCGTTATCTGGATCAGTGGGTCAGCAAGGTGTTGCAGTGGATAGAAGAGGGGCGAGTGCCTTACCTCTTCTTTCATACGCCGGATTGTGCTGCGGCGCCAGAATTGGCTGCTCGATTTGTGGATAAATTAAAAAAAGCTAATCCAACAGTTCAGGGGGCGGCTCCTAAACTGTTGGCGGCAGAACAGAGCTCTCTGTTTTAGTGTAACGCGTGAGTCTGAGCCAGTGTGAAGGGCTCAATGCTCGCCTGAAAGGTTTCATTCTCGTCGGTGATCATGTCGTAGTGACCCTGCATGGCACCCACTTCAGTTGCTAATACAGTGCCGCTAGTGTAGCTGTAGCTTTTGCCTGGTTCGATGGTCGGTTGTTCACCAACGACGCCTTCACCCAATACCTCTTGTGTCTTCTCATTACCATCGGTAATCAGCCAACGACGACTCAGTAGCTGGATAGGCATAGGGTTATGATTGGTGATGGTGATGTGGTACGAAAAGACATAACGGTGTGTCTCTGGATCCGATTGGTCGGTCAGATAGTCGGTTGTCACATCAATTGCTACGTTACGGCTCAGTTCATAATTTTGCATGGATAAACAGTCTCGTCGTGCAGTGCTTATTTAGCGCTGTTTCGTAAATCATAGATCGCATCAGCGATGGCGACAAACTCAGTGAGTGATAGACGCTCGGGTCTTAGCCCAGGGTCTATTCCCAATGCTTCAAGTTGCTCACCGGTAATCCAACCCTTCATATTGTTTCGCAGGGTTTTACGGCGCTGACTGAAACCGGTTCTCACTACATCGGCTAATAGTTCCGCGCTCTTTGCTTGAATCGGCAGCGTTGTGTGCGGAATCAATCTGACAATCGCAGAATCGACCTTCGGTGCCGGATTAAAGGCGCCAGGTGGCACGATAAACAGCTTCTCAACTTGGCAGTAGTACTGTGCCATTATGCCAAGGCGACCATAGTGATTCTCACCCGGTTGAGCAGCTAGACGTTCTACCACCTCTTTCTGCAACATAAAGTGCATGTCGCTGATCAAGCCTGAAAAGCTGAGTAGATGGAAGATCAGTGGCGTTGAGATGTTATAGGGTAGGTTGCCAATCACTCGCAGTGGACGTTCATCATTTTGCAGTGATGAGAAATCAAATTTGAGTGCATCCGCCTCGTGGATTTTGAACTTATCTTCGTACCTAAAGAACTTGGTGCGCAAGACAGGAACTAGATCACGGTCTAACTCAACCGCTTCCAGTGCGCCCGCTAACTCAAGAATCTCTTCTGTCAGTGCACCTAAACCTGGGCCGATCTCAACGAGATGCTCTTCAGGTTTTGGATTAATCGCGGAGATAATGCGACCGATAATAGTTGGGTCGTGCAGAAAGTTCTGACCGAAACGTTTACGGGCAACGTGCCCAGGGTTTTTACTACTCATATCAACCTATGATTGTTTTCGGTTAGAAGCCATTTCAGCCGCATAATTAAGGGCGGTCAGCAATGAACCTGCATCGGCTTTGCCTGTTCCGGCAAGATCCAAAGCGGTGCCATGATCAACTGAAGTCCGCACGATAGGTAGTCCCAGGGTGATATTCACCGCTTGGCCAAATCCTTTATATTTAAGTACAGGTAGCCCTTGGTCGTGGTACATCGCTAGGACAGCATCAGCCTCTTTGAGATGGTGCTCTGTGAAGAGTGTATCGGCTGGCAGTGGGCCAATCAGATTAACCCCCTGTTCGCGGTAGCTATCTAACACCGGTTCGATTGTGTCGATCTCTTCACGTCCCATGTGTCCGCTTTCACCGGCATGGGGATTTAAGCCAGCGACCAGAATAGTCGGCTTGTCACATCCGAAGTAATGCTTCAGATCATCCACAAGAATATCGATAACCGAATGCAATAGCGGCTTTGTAACGGCTTTAGGTACCTCTGAAAGAGGGAGGTGTGTTGTCGCCAGAGCTACACGCAGCCCCTCGGTCGCCAGCATCATTACAACCTGGTCGACGTCACAGCGCGATTGCAGAAACTCTGTATGACCGGTGAAAGAGTAACCCGCATCATTAATGACACCCTTGTGCACTGGCGCAGTGCAGATGGCATCAAACATACCACCCAAAGCACCGTCTACGGCAAGGCGAAGGGTGTTAAGAACGTAGACGCTATTGAGCGGATCCAGTTGGCCAGGGATAACATCAGCATTGGATGGTGTGCCGATGTAGAAGAGTTCACCCGGTTGGCAGCCGACAGCAGGTTGGTCTGGATCAAACTCATGCAGCTTGATCGGAAGCCCAAGTAGTTTTGCGCGATCAACAATGATATCTGGGTCACAGATGATGACTAACTGGTGTTCAGACCCTTGTTGGGCAATCTGAATACAAAGGTCTGGACCAATGCCGGCCGGCTCGCCCGGGGTGAGTGCAATTCGAAGAGCCACTACTTTACCTTAATGTCGACGTAAGCTTCTGAACGAAGTTCACGTAACCAATTTGATAGCGCTTCATCGTACTTGCGTTTACGAATTTCTGAGCGGGCTTGGTTTTCACGCATTTCAGTGGTGAAGTCCTGTTGGCGACGCTCCTGTACCTGAACAATGTGCCAGCCAAAGCGAGATTCGAAGGGCTCGCTTACTTCGTTAATCGCCAGTTTGTCCATCTGCTGTTCAAACTCTACAACCATTTTGCCGGGCTGGATCCAGCCAAGTTCTCCACCCAATGAACCGCTGCCGGGGTCATCACTGTAGCGGCGAGCTAACTCTTCAAAGGGTTCGCCTTCGTTGTAACGTGTGTATAGCTCTTCTGCGAAGGCTTGAGCCTGAGCAGATGTTCGAATTTCTGACGGGGCAACCAAAATGTGGCGTGCACGAGTCTCAGTCACCAGTGTTGCTTGATCACCACGACGCTCTCGAAGCTGCAGTAGGTTGAAGCCTGAAGGGGTCCTTACCACCTTAGAGACATCGCCATTCGCTAAGCCCGACACAGCAGAGAAAATTTGAGTTGGTAGCTCTTGCGCTTTACGCCATCCCAGATCGCCGCCATTGAGCGCGTTAGGCGCATCCGAACTACGTACCGCTAAATCAGCAAAGTTGGCACCCTGATCCAGTTCGGTTTTTAACTGGTTGGCACGCTCTTGAGCGGTTTTAATCTGGTCTGGTGACGCCGGTGATGGAAGAGCCACTAGAATGTTGCTCAGTAGATATTCACTGCGGTCTTGGTTCTTTGCTATATCTGAATTGAGATAGTTCTGAACCTCTTGATCGGTGACGCTCACTCGGCGGTTGACGTTGCTCTGCTGGACACGGCTGATGATCAGTTCACGAAGAATCTGATCGCGCACTTGCTGATAGTCACGCCCTTCGCTGATCAGAGCTTTACGGAAATCACTCAGTGATAAGTTGTTCTGTTGAGCGATGCGGTTCATGGTGTTGTTCAGTTCGCTATCACTGACACGAATGCCTTGGCGCTCGGCCAGTTGCAGTTGAATGCTCTCAATGATCAGCTGCTCTTTGACCTGATTAGCAAGTACGTCAGCGGGTGGTAATTGAGCATTGCGTGCTGTTAACTGAGCACGGATATCACGAATTCGCTGATCCACTTCCGAGCTCATAATGATGCTTTCGTTTACCACGACTGCAACCCGGTCGAGTGCAATGGGCTCTGCAAACGCAGAGCTGCTTGATAGAGCTAGGATCGCCGAGGCGATTAAATGTTTAAAAGTTGTCACGGTCATCCTCGTTATAACCCGTTAAATCCTCAAGGAACTGACGACCTTCGCTCTGGCCAAAGGCGCCCAGACCGCGAAGAATGAATTGAATGTAGAACTTGTTTTCACGTTCGAAATCGCTGCTGCCATCGACAATACTGCGCTGTCCGGTAAAACGCACCTTCCAACAGCAGTTTTCATATTCAATACCCGCCAGCGTCTCTAGGTTTTCAGACTCTTTAATATCTTGAGTGTATCGCGCCACGCCGCTCCACTCAGTGGTGATGGGCCAACGAGTCGCAAGATCAATCTGGTTGAAGGTATTGTTACCGTCACTGCTCTGCGTCTTACGCAGGTTCGCGTACAGGAGTCGTTCATCATCAGGGCGATAGTAAGCACGATAGTTCTCTGTTAGCAGTGCAGCTGTTTCACGGTCAATACGTGAATCATGACTTAGCGTCAGCACTTCAGAAGGCTTCCAACTGGCATAAACTGCGTAATCCGATTGATCAGATGTACCGGTTGAATCGCCAGGTCGAGCATCATGATCGCCAAAGTAGTGAGCCTGTGCAATGCCTGCCGAGATCAGTTCACGCCCCGTTAGACTGTAGACCTTACTCTCAAGCCCCAGTGTTGCTTGGTCGGTGTGGCTGACACGGTCATTACCGGAGTAACCTAAATTTTCGAATAGGTTGCCGTAACTAAAGCCTAGGGCCCCGGAGTCAAAGTTCAGGGTGTCAGTGTCATCGCCATCAACATGAATCAGCTTGATGCGTGGCTCTAAAGTCTGAGTGGCAATCTCGCCCTGACGTTCAAAGATTAGGCCTGAATCCAACGAGGCAAACAGGTTTGTGTGCGATGCGCTGCTGTTATCAGAGAAGTCGTAGCTTGAGTGCCAAACGCCTGCTTCAGGTCTTAGGTAACCCCAAGTAGTTTCTGCGTTGTAACGGATTGACTGACGAGCATGCAGTCGAGTGCCATCGGTCGCGCTCTCATTGGTTGAATCAAACTGCGTGTACTGCGCGGATAGATTCAGTGTTGTATCACTCAAGTTTTGGCGGGTGCTGACATTCAGCTGGGGCATCCGCTTGTAGCTGGTTGAGCCATTAAGAATCTGATAATCGTTAACCAGTGCAGATGCGTTCCAACTATTGCCGCTGTAGGCCACTTGAGCACGCTGTGAAAGAACGTCTGTAGCGGGTACAGCCAGGGTCACAGGCGTTAGATCATCAAAATAGGTGTCATCACTGACGCGCGTAAAGCTAACATCACTGGACCAGTTGGGTGCCGGCGTGCCAGTGTGATTGAAGTCGA
>CATEEE010000167.1 GCA_949499045.1 Marinobacterium sp. xm-d-530
CGCGCACCGTCCTGACCTAAATAGACCTCATTGAGATAGGCTTCTAAAATCTCATCTTTCTCGTAATGAAGATCCAGTAAAACCGCCATCGGCAGCTCAAGCAGTTTACGAGAGAGGGTCCTGTCAGAGGTCAGGTAGAAGTTCTTAATCAACTGCTGAGTAAGGGTACTTCCCCCTTGCACAAATCGACCAGCCCGAAGGTTAACCCACATTGCGCGGGCGATACCTTTAAGCGAGATGCCAAAATGATCGTAAAAGGCTCTATCTTCAACCGCGACCAGGGCTTGGGGCAGCAGGCTGGGTACATCCTGAATACGCACCAGTTCGCGATCTTCATTATCACCCGGGTAGATCCCCCCAATCAGCACCGGTTCCAGACGCGCCAATGTCATAGAGCGATTATTCGCATCCCTCAAACGAGCAATCTGCCCTTTTTGGAAGCTAAGCGTGACGCGTTTAGATCGCTCAGCGCCTTCTGGAAAATCAAACCCACGGGTATATATATCGGCACGATCGGAACTGACGCGCGCCGAGCCAGGACGGTTTACCTGATTACCAATGCTGTAGCCAAGCGCCTTCAATTCAAGTTGCAACGCGGCCGAGTCCAGGCGCTGACCCGGGTAGAGTTCTAATGGGCGTGCATACACTTTAGCCGGTAGAGACCAACGTTTACCTTCAAATTTTTCACGAACCTGTGCATCTAAATAGACCAAACCAACGGCCGCAAACACGGTGAACACTAAGCCCAGCTTAAATAGAAACCAAAACAGCGATTTAGCCCAACTTCGACTGGATTTAGTTTTGGTTTGCTTAGATTGATGTCTCTTTTTTGTCATCTTCTCAGTATAATCTTCGACCCGCTGGCATCTTTCTCGTTTAGTCAGCTTAGGTTTTTAAAGGCAGTTTAGTCGAACAATGGAATCACCACTGGTAAACAATCTACTCAATCCAGCTTGCTACCCGCATGAGGTTAGCAAGTTTGAAGTGATTGAGACGCACATCGCGTGGCTTATCAGAACCGGCGAGTTCGTCTATAAAATCAAAAAGCCGGTTAACTTTGGATTTTTAGATTTTACTACACTTGAGAAGCGAAAGTACTTTTGTGAAGAAGAACTTCGCCTCAATCAACGCCTTTCCGAAAATACCTATATAGAAGTAGTCGCTATTGGTGGCACAGAGAACGCACCCGAGATTGGCGCTTCTGATCAACCAATCGAATATGCCGTTAAAATGCGAGAGTTTGCGTCAGGACTTCTGCTATCGGAACTGTTAAACGTCTACAAGTTTGATCCCAACTGGATCGATAAACTGGCCGATAAAATTGCGGACTTTCACCAACGCGCACCGATTGTTGCTCCGGGCAGTCCTTGGGGGGAACCCGACAGCATTGCCGCCATCTCCGAAGACAACTACAGAGACATCGATCGCACTTTGATCCCAGAAGAGGATGCCAAAGAGCTCGATCGTCTATGGCTGCACATCAAAGATCGTTACACACTGCTCGAACCGTTAATGCGTCGACGCAAGCTCGATGGTTCCATTCGAGAGTGTCACGGTGATCTTCACTTAGGTAATATCACTTTGGATGGTGATTCACTTCTGGTATTTGACTGCATCGAGTTCAATCTGGAGTTCCGCTGGATCGATAAGATGTCAGATCTTGGCTTCCTGTTAATGGATTTAGAAGCAAACGGACACCCTCGTTGGGCAAACCGTTGTCTAAACCGCTACATGGAGATCACCGGCGATTACGAAGGGCTGATTTTACTGCCCTACTACAAGGCTCACCGCGCGATGGTGCGAGCTAAGGTCGCCATGCTGGGCGAGAAGCCCAATCTTGCTGAGTTTCAGCACTATCTAAAACTGACTGCCCAATACGCTGCAGCACCACTACCAATGTTGGTGATGATGCAGGGGATTAGCGGCTCCGGCAAATCGCATATATCCAGCAAGTTAGCCGAGCTGATCTCTGGCGTTCGTGTACGATCCAGTGCCGAACGTAAAAAGATCTATCGTAAAGCATCACGCGAAGGTGAAAGCCTTGAAATGTACGGTGCCGACATGAACATGCGCACCTTCCTAGAGATGAAGCGTGTCTCTGGCATTCTTCTAGAAGCAGGCCAGACTCTGATTCTGGATGCAGCCTACATTCGCCAACGGTCACGTCGACAGTTTCTGCAACTGGCCGAAGAACTGGGCTGCCCTGCACGAATCATTGCTTGTGAACCACCCGAGTCAATCATTGAAGCGCGCCTAGCGAAACGATCCGAAGAGCGTGAAGATCCGACCGATGCCACCATTGAAGTGATGCAAGCACAGAAGCGCGTCGCTGAACCGCTGAGTGAAGAGGAAGAGACGATCGCCCTTCACATCGATACCAGTGAAGAAAACGCTCACCTTAAGATCATTCAATATTTAATTGATCAGAAGTTACTGCCAGAGACGGTAAACTGCGGGTAACCCTCTTCGGTCATTTCTGCAAGCTCGACATTAACCTCGAACAGATGACTTAAGTGAGCGGTTGTGAGAACTGCCTCGTCACCCTCTGCGATAACGCCTTGTGAGCCCACTAGGTAAAAATAGTCACCCATTCGTGCGGCTAAACTCGCCTCTTCAAGGGTTACCACCACTGCGTAGCCCTCCTCTTTAAACGATCCAATCAGACCCACCGTCCGGCGTTTAAACTGCGCATCCATAGCAGTGCAAGGCTCTTCAATCATCATTAGACGGGGCTCACTGGGGCGGCTCACTAAATCACAGGCCAACTGCACACGTTGCCTCTCACCCCTGGATAGCGTTTTAAAGGGTCGCTGCAATAGAGGCTCTAATAACAAGCGTGTTTTTACACTGTCACAGCGTGATTTAAATAACGATTCATCGACACTCGAAGAGTGACAGGCTTCTTGTAGTAGCGACGATACACTCATATCAGGATTGAGTTTGAACTTAGAGACTGCCTGACGTAACTCAGGAAAATGGCTCAACGCATCCACATCATAAGCCTGCAATATGACGCTGACTCTTTGACGTTTAAAGGGATGATCAAGCATATCGTTCCTCTCTATAAAGCATTAATATTTGGAAAACATTTAGGTGAACCAATGATTCTGTGCAGTGTATCGGATTTAGTCGACGGTGAAAGCCGTGGTTTTGAACTTGAGGGGCTATCCCTTTTCATCGTAAAACAGGGCGACCAACTCTCAATTTTTAAGAATAGCTGCCCCCATCGCGGCATTCGCTTAGAGTGGCAACCGGATACCTTCTTAGATGTTGAAAAGCAGTTTATTCAATGCGCAACACACGGCGCTCTGTTCACGATCAACAGTGGCGAGTGCATTGCAGGCCCCTGCCCAGGTGAACGGTTAGAGGCCATTGCGTTTACAATCGTCGATGGAATGATTCGATTAGAGATCTAACAACGCGTTTCGTTTACAAACCGTGCGATGCGAACCAAGGCTTCATCGATATTGGCCAGCGAGGTGGTGTAAGCAAAGCGGACAAATTTGTGCGCATGATACTCACCAAAATCGGCACCAGGCGTCGCGACCACACCCACTCGCTCTAGCAATTCCCAGCACCAAATAAAGCTGTCATCACAAAGGTCAGATGCATCGGCATATATATAGAAGGCACCCGCTGGCGTTCTAGGGACTTTAAAACCAATACGCTTTAACCCTTCTAATAGGCGATCCCGTCTCTGCTGCAACTCCGTTTTGCGCAATTCAAACAGTTCGATCGCATCAGGCTCGAAGGCTCTGAGTGCAGCATACTGCGATAAAGTGGTAGGTGAGATATAGAGGTTTTGTGCCATCTTCTCCATCTCAGACACGGCTGATGCATCAGCCACTAACCAACCCAAGCGCCAGCCGGTCATTCCGAAATACTTTGAAAAGGAGTTGATCACAATACAGTTCGTATCAATGCTAAAGGCACTGGGAGTCTCCACCCCGTAAGTCAAACCATGGTAGATCTCATCAACGACTAGGGTGCCACCTAACCGAGAGACCGTCTCAGCGATGTTGGCGAGCTCGTCTGGATCGATCACAGCACCTGTTGGATTAGCAGGCGATGCGATAAGGACTCCAGCGGTCTGTTCATCCCAATACTGCTCAACCAATTCAGCGGTCAATTGATAGCTCTGTTCATGGTCGACAGGAATAGAAACGGCTTGCGCTTCCACCACTCGCAAAAACTGACGATTACAGGGGTAACCTGGATCGGCCATCAGTATCTTTTGATCACGATTAGCTAACAGGGCAAAGGTAAGTTGCAAAGCGGCAGAGGCACCGGCGGTCACCAACACATTGTCAGGTTCTATCGGCTGCCCATAGCGCTGCTGATGGAACGTTGTGATCTTTTCACGCAGCGCTGAAATACCTGCAGCGGGTGTGTAGGACATGGGCGTGGTATCAAGTAGTAGCTTGGCTTCTTCGATGACCTGGGGTGCAGCACCAAAGTCTGGTTCCCCAGCCCCTAAATGAATAATAGAACGCCCTTGATCAGCTAACTCATGTGCATGCTTAAGCAGATCCATCACCTTAAAGGATTCAATTAACTGCGAACGCTGACTCCAACTCTTTGACATATACCCTCCCAATCGATTCGACACAGTATACTTATTCTCATTGTTACACCAACAGAGACTAGCCATCTTTATACTGTTCTGGTAAGTTCGCTGACTTACAAAAAAAGGGACACTCTCGATCCTACGTATTACCCAACTATCGAGAGCATTAATACAATCACAGGGTACGAGGCAGACACTATGCCAAGCAGTAATACTGAATCTTTTACACACATTGCGCCATACGACATCAAAGACTCAGAAGAGTATATGAATGATGCGCAGAAGGATCACTTCAGACTTATTCTAAGAGAGTGGAAACGCGAACTGATGGAAGAGGTCGATATGACCATCAACCACCTTAAGGAAGAGGCAAGCAACTTTGCTGATCCTGCCGATCGTGCCAGCCAAGAAGAGGAGTTCAGCCTTGAACTTCGCACACGAGATCGCGAGCGTAAATTGATTCGCAAGATCGACAAAGCATTGGAGTCAATCGATGAAGATGACTTCGGTTTTTGTGAAGCCTGTGGCGTAGAGATCGGCATACGTCGATTAGAAGCTCGCCCAACCGCAACCCTTTGTATCGACTGCAAGACACTTGCAGAGATAAAAGAGAAGCAAACAGGTAAATAATAGAAGCGCGGTTTATACCGCACTTTTTTATACCCTTTATACTCATACGATGCACTACATAGGTCGATTCGCCCCTTCGCCAACAGGCCCTCTCCACGAAGGCTCACTGCTAACCGCACTGGCCAGTTATCTTGAGGCTAAAAAGCATGACGGGCTTTGGCTGCTCCGGATAGAAGATCTAGATCAACCACGCTGCAGCCAAGTGCATGAAAAATCGATTCTTGAAACGTTAGAAGCCTACGGTCTCTATTGGGACAACGCAGTCATGCGACAGACCGATCGAATCAATCGTTATTCCGATATCTATCAATCCCTAATTGCAAAGGGTCAAGCTTACCCTTGTCGCTGCAGCCGAACGGATCTTAAAAATCGCCACACCCTTCATCATTACGATCGTTACTGCTTAAACAACCCAACTGATAAAGAGCCGGCAGCCGTAAGGTTTAAAGTCGAACAAGTTTTAGGCTTTAATGACCTTCTTAAGGGCCATCAGCCAACACCTGCACAGGGCATTGGTGATTTTATCCTCTATCGCCGTGATGGCATTGTCGCCTATCAACTAGCCGTCGTGCTGGATGACTACGAACAGGGCGTGACTGACATCGTTAGAGGTTCAGATCTGCTTGATGAAACGCATAAGCAGCGTTCGCTGCAGTCAAGCCTAAAGTACCCCCTACTGAATTACGCACATCTTCCCCTGGTATTGGCAGCTGATGGACAGAAACTTTCAAAACAGACGTTTGCCCAAGCCCTACCAACCCAACCATCTGAAATCATTTCACAACTGAAAAATGCTATGGTTCGTCTTGGGCAGATTGATAAAAAGGACGATACACCTTGCGATGTAGAGGGGTTTATGGAGTTCGCACTAGAAATTTGGGATATACATAAAGTCCCTAAAGTTATAAAAAACAGCTAGCAATTTAGACTTTGGTATAAAGTGTTAAATTTTTTTCACCAAAGGGTTGAATAGAGCTAATGGATTACCTATAGTCGCTCCACAACAACAAGAAAGACGGCGCAGTACTTAGCTCAAATAAAAATAATAAGAGCTTCAAGTGCCGACGTAATACCCGCTCCGAATAAAAATAAAAATGGAGCATTACTCGATCGTGAGGACTGTCACCGCAAGGGACAATAAAAATAACACCAGATTATTGGTGGCAGCCTCACG
>CATEEE010000168.1 GCA_949499045.1 Marinobacterium sp. xm-d-530
GCAGTACTAGAAGGTGTTGGTGCGGGTGAGTCGATGATTCGTATCGCCTTCTACTGGATGCGCCGCACGGCAGGTGGCCCCGCGTACGCAGCGGTCATGTCATCAGGTCTGTTTGGTACAGTATCAGGTAGTGCCGTAGCGAACGTTGTTGGTACCGGTGTTGTTACCATTCCGATGATCATGCGTCGTGGCTTTACGAAAAGCTTTGCTGGCGCAGTAGAGGCCTCTGCTTCTTCTGGTGGTCAGATCATGCCGCCTATTATGGGTGCCGCTGCACTGGTTATGGCGGACTTCGCCGGAGTTGGATACTTAACAGTTATTGTCGCTGTATTGGTTCCTGCCGTTGCTTACTACGTCAGTGTCTGCACGATGATCTATTTCGAAACTAAGCGTTTGGGCATTCAGCCGAACGAAGAGGATATCGCTAAAACGCCTGTTCCAGAGAGACAAGACTACCTGAATCTTCTGATGATTTTTGGTCCACTTCTAATCATTGTGGTTCTGCTGATTCGCGGTATGTCCCCATCGGGTGCATCGATTACCGCTCTGGCAATTCTGTTTCCACTCAGCTTTATTAACCCAGCAATACGTAAGCAACCTGCTCGTTTGATTAAGTGTCTGTCTGATGGTGGTTCCACCTTCGCAGGTCTTTTAATGGCGATTGCAGCGGTCTCGATCGTTATCTCTGCGCTATCCGCAACAGGGGTGCCGGTTAAATTTGGTGTGCTGTTGTACTCGGTCGTGACTGATTCGTTAATGATCTCGTTGTTAGTCGCAGCTGTAGGGTGTGTCATCTTGGGCATGGGTATGCCTACGCTACCTGCTTATGTCACCGTAGCAACCATCGCGATTCCAGCGATGCAGATGCTCGGCTTAGATACGCTAACAGCGCACATGTTTGTATTTATGATCGCGGTTGGTTCAGCCATTACACCGCCGGTTGCTATTGCAGCTTATGCTGCAGCAACTATCTCGGGAGGTGGTCCAATTAAGACATCGTTTGACGCCTCTAGAATCGGCATTATGATTTTCTTAATTCCATTTATGTTCGCCTACAACCCGATGATGCTGAGTGTCGATCAGGAAAATCTTCAGTTCGCTTGGCTCCCATGGGCTTGGTTGATGTTGAAACTACTTGTCAGCATTCCGGTTCTCTCTAGCGCGTTGATTGGCTTTGATAAGTCAAAGCTGAATATTTTCGAAATCGCACTGCGAATCAGCTGTGTTGTGTTGATGTTTGTTCCTGACGGTTACTGGGACCTAGTCGGTCTTGGCGGGGCTACTCTTATCTTGCTTGCTCACCGTCGTATTCTTGGATTTAACAGCCTTATTAAGGAAGGTGGAGCACTATGACCAATATTATCTACATTGTTGCTGATGATCTGGGGTATGCAGATCTAGGCTGTTACGGTGGTCGTGAGGCGCAGTTTGGAATGATCTCTCCCAACATCGATCGTTTGGCCGAAGAGGGGATGATCTTTACTGACGGTTACTCAAACTCTCCGGTCTGTTCTCCGACTCGTTTTGCCCTAATGACTATGGCTTACCAGTACCGTCTTCGCGGAGCATTGGAAGAGCCTATCAATAGTCGTTCTAAAGGCGATCCCCGTCTTGGCTTGCCACCTGAAATTCCAACGCTGCCATCACAGTTGAAAAAGGCGGGTTACAACACCGGCCTGATCGGTAAGTGGCACCTTGGCTACCCTCCTCATTTTAGCCCGCTAAAATCGGGTTACGATGAGTTCTACGGCATCATGGCTGGTGGTGTCGATTATTTTAGCCATGTCTCTGGCAAAGGTGATCATGACCTCTACATCGATGAAGAGGAGCACCACGAACCAGGTTACCTGACCGATCTTCTGTCTGATCGTGCGGTTCAATTTGTAAACCGCAAAGCCGATGATGCTAAAAACGGTAAACCGTTTTTATTAAGTCTGCATTACACGGCGCCACACTGGCCTTGGGAGACCCGTGACGATGAGGAGGTCTCCAAGAATATTACTAATCTGTTCCATCTTGATGGCGGTAACATTCATACCTACCAGCGTATGATTCACCATATGGATGAGGGTATCGGTAACATCATGGCTGCGCTTGAAGAGCAGGGGCTTACAGAGGATACCTTGATCGTCTTTACCAGCGACAACGGTGGTGAACGCTTCTCTGATAACTGGCCTCTGGTTGGCGGTAAAATGGATCTTACA
>CATEEE010000169.1 GCA_949499045.1 Marinobacterium sp. xm-d-530
AGATTAAGCGTACCCAGCAGACTGAGTTCAGGTCTAAGGTCTAGCAGTCCGAATTGGTTAAGGCGGTAGTCGGATATGGCTAAGGGTAGGACGCGTTGCGCTGTCTCTTTAAGGCTTTGATCGTAGGTGGAGTTGAGCTCTTTAACGAGTACCCAAAGTGCGACAACGGTTGCCAACAACCATACCAATACCAAGCTTAGCGCAATTTGAACACCAAGCTGAGCAGCTAAGGTTTTGGGTTTTAGAAACACGCTAGGCCTCTAAACGGTAGCCTAAGCCACGTGCTGTTTTGATCAGCTCTTTACCCAGTTTTTTGCGTAAACGACTGATATAGACCTCGACGGTATTGCTCTCTACCTCATGTCCAAAAGCGTAAAGACGATCTTCAATCTGCTCTTTGCTAACGATATGTCCAGGTCGTTTAATCAGTGTTTCCAGGATGCTCCACTCACGGGCCGTTAGCTCGACACCTTGATCATCGACCTGAAGTGAATGTTTTTGTAGGTCGGCCGTGATTCGGCCAAAGGTGACAGCGTTGGTCGCTAATCCGGCACCACGGCGTGTCACCGCTTGAATTCTCGCATTGACCTCATCTAAGTCGTACGGCTTGATCACGTAGTCATCGGCGCCAGCATCGAGGCCTGCAATTCGATCACTGATTTGATCGCGTGCGGTAAGAATAATAACGGGGGTAGTAAGGCCTGCTTGGCGACGTTTTTTAAGCCAAGGAATGGCATCGCCATCAACCAATTGAAGATCCAGTAATACGATGTCGTATTCAGTGGTCATTAGAGCGGTTTCGGCCTGGCGCAGGTGATCAAATCCATCGACTGCCATGCCTGACAGTTCAAGGTGCTCTGTTAATGCGTTAGCTAATGCCAGTTCATCTTCGACGAGTAGTACACGCATGGCCAGCTCCGTGGTAGTTATTGTCAATATTGGGTTATTGGGCCAAAAGAGGATGAAAACAACCTTAACTAAGGCGTTTAGGCGATCTGCATACCAGCGAGAACCAGGGCGGTTAGCGTTTTCTCGGCTTGTTCATAAACCTCTAATTTGAGTCGTTTTTGACCCAAAGCGGCTTTTACTTGAAGCTCATAATCGGCATAGTGTTGGGTAGATGCCCAGATGATAAATAGCAGATGCTCGGCAGAGAGATCAGGATTGATCTTTCCTGCAGCTTGCCACTGTTTGATGATGTCGCAACGGCCGGTAAACCACTCATGATACTGTTTACCGAAGCGTTTTTTCATATGAGGTGCGCCGTTGATCACTTCCGCTGCAAAGATTCGTGATGCTTCTGGGTTTTCGCGTGAAAAGCTTATTTTCTTAGCTATGTATTCCGTGATAAACGCTTTAGGATCATCCTCTGCAACCAGAAGGTCGAGTGATCCATCCCAAAGTGACAGTATATGAGTTAACACCTCCTGGTAGAGAGTCTCTTTGGATCCAAAATAGTAGTGCACATTGGGTTTTGGTAGCTCAGCTCTGTCCGCAATGGATTGAACGGTTGTTCCTGAAAATCCTTTTTGGGCAAATTCACGTACCGCAGCGTTGATAATGAGTTGGCGGTTACGTTGACGAATGGCGCCGGTGTTTGAATCTTGGTTCATAGTAGATCTCTACTTATGGGTATAAATACCACCCCTTTGATAGGCGGTTCTGTTACTCTAACGACTTGATCTTGTGGGTCAAGTTTTTACCGATTTCAATCTTTTATCTTAAGGTTTTTACTGTGTTTCGACTGTTTGAGCGCTTTACACAACCCTATCCAGAGCAAGGCGACCTGCAGCCACCCGCTACGCTGTTTGCGTTTATGCGGTTTTACACCAAAGGGTTTGAGATCCCACTGTTAATTCTCTCGTTAAGTACCGCCTCAATTGCCATTCTGGAAGCCGTACTGTTCAGCTTTATGGGTGATTTGGTTGACTGGATTTCAACCATGACACCGGCCGAGCTGATCTCTGAAAAGAGCTCAGATCTCTGGATGATGGCAGGGGTGCTTCTAATCCTTTTCCCGCTTCTCTCATTGATCCACTCGTTGGTGATGCACCAAACTCTGCTGGGCAACTATCCGATGGCGATTCGTTGGTTGTCACACCGATACCTACTTAAACAGAGCGTCAGTTTTTACCAGAATGACTTTGCCGGTCGCATTGCGACTAAAGTGATGCAGACAGCGCTCTCTGTCAGGGAAGCGGTGATGAAGCTGTTGGATGTTATGGTCTATGTGCTTGTCTATTTTATCAGCATGTTGGTTCTGGTAGCCCAATCTGACTGGCGACTGATGATTCCAATGTTGGTGTGGTTGATCTGCTACATCGGTATTCAACTTTTCTTTGTGCCTAAATTAAAGCGCGTTGCGACTGAGCAGGCCGATGCTCGTTCGGTTATGACTGGACGTATTGTCGACAGCTACACCAACATCAGCACAGTAAAGCTGTTTGCTCATACTCAGCGGGAGTCTGATTATGCCAAAGAGAGCATGGATGGCTTTTTAAAAACGGTTTACAGCCAAATGCGCCTAGGGACTGGTTTTAACGTTCTGGTCAATCTCATCAATTATCTGCTGACCTTCAGTGTCGCCGGAGTCTCTATATATCTCTGGTCAGATTCCATCGTCACAGTGGGTGCCATTGCGATCGCGGTCAGTCTCTCTTTGCGATTAAGTGGCATCTCTCACTGGATTATGTGGGAGATCAGTATGCTGTTTGAGAACATCGGAAGCTCTATCGATGGCATGAAAACCCTCTCGAAACCGATTGATATTACTGATAAGGCCGGCGCTTCAGAGCTGACCCAAGTAAGTGGTGAGATTGAATTCAATGCGGTTCAGTTTAATTATGATGTCGAAAAACCTGTTCTCAATAATCTAAGCTTACACATCAAATCGGGTGAAAAGGTCGGCATTGTAGGTCGTTCAGGTGCTGGAAAATCGACGTTGGTCAATCTGCTATTGAGGTTTTACGACCTCAGTTCTGGTCAAATCAAAATTGACGGTGTCGATATTACTGATGTGACTCAGGACTCTCTTAGAGCCCAAATTGGCATGGTAACCCAAGATACTTCGTTACTGCATCGAACGATCCGCGAGAATATTCTCTATGGACGCCCCGATGCCAGTGAGGAGGATCTTTTGAAAGCCTTAAAGCAGGCACAAGCCGATACTTTTATTAATGATCTCACAGACCCTGAAGGACATCGCGGTTTGGATGCGCAAGTGGGTGAGCGCGGTGTCAAACTGTCCGGTGGGCAGCGTCAGCGTATTGCCATCGCGCGAGTGCTGCTTAAAGATGCCCCTATTTTGGTGTTAGATGAAGCAACCTCTGCTCTGGATTCTGAAGTTGAGGCTGCAATCCAAGAGAGTCTTTATCAGTTAATGCAGGGTAAAAGCGTCATTGCCATTGCTCATCGACTTTCGACCATTGCTGCAATGGATCGACTGATCGTGATCGATGAGGGAAAAATCATAGAGCAGGGTACCCATCAAGAGCTACTCAGTTCCGGTGGAATCTATGCGCAGCTCTGGGCTCATCAAACGGGTGGGTTCTTGGGAATAGAGTAAACTTTATCTAC
>CATEEE010000170.1 GCA_949499045.1 Marinobacterium sp. xm-d-530
CCCGGGCGCTTAGAAGAGGAGCGCCGCCTCTGTTATGTCGGTATCACTCGTGCCATGCAGAAGCTCTACATGACCTATGCAGAGTCTCGACGTTTACATGGTCAAGACAACTACAACCGTCCTTCACGCTTCATTCAAGAGATTCCATTGGAATTAATTGAAGAGGTGCGCCTCAATGCCAGTGTTCGCCGGCCGCTCTCCAGCGGTTCTGACATGGAGGTCAGTTTCACTCCACAAAGCGCATTCGCTAGCGAAGTGCCCGATACTCAACTCAGTCTAGGCCAGAGGGTTAACCACCCGAAATTCGGTGATGGCATGGTCATTAACTTTGAGGGTTCCGGACCGAAAGCCCGGGTGCAAGTGAACTTCGACTATGAAGGCACCAAATGGCTGGTGGTTGGCTTTGCTAATTTGACGACGCTGTGAACAAAACATTTCAATTTGTTTAAAGAAAAATTACACCTATGTAACATTCTTGTAACAAAAGTGTATTTAAATGGCGTCAAATTAAATTAGCGACTACTTTAAGTAGTGGTAAAGCAATGAACCAAGCAGAAGGAGCATCTCTTGGAAATCAAAGATATGAACAAGCTTGATAAAGCGACAGCATCTAACCGTGGCGATGTTATGCGCATCGGTTACGCCCTACTCTTCTTAGTAGGTATTGTTCTCTTTATCTCAGCACAAGTTGGGGATATCCCTGGAAGTTACGTTCTTGTCATTGCCGCGATGATCGGTGGTTACATGGCGATGAACATCGGTGCAAACGACGTCGCAAATAACGTGGGCCCAGCGGTGGGCTCAAAAGCGCTTACACTAACAGGCGCCATCATTATTGCGGCTATTTTTGAAGCGTCTGGTGCTTTAATCGCCGGTGGTGACGTGGTCAGCACCATCAAAAAAGGGATCATCAACCCTGAAGTGATTGGCGATTCTGATACCTTTATCTGGTTGATGTTGGCCGCACTATTAGCCGGTGCGTTATGGCTTAACCTAGCGACAGCTGTTGGTGCTCCTGTCTCTACTACTCACTCTATCGTAGGTGGTGTACTGGGTGCTGGTATCGCAGCAGGCGGTTTTGGTATTGCCAACTGGGATAAGATGGGCGCAATCGCGGCAAGCTGGGTGATCTCACCCGTGTTGGGCGGCCTAATTGCAGCTGGTTTCCTCTACCTAATCAAGCGCACCATCACTTATAAGTCGGACATGCGTGTTGCGGCTAAGAAGATGGTCCCTCTGCTTATTATGTTGATGGCTTGGGCATTCTCAACTTATCTTGCACTGAAAGGTGTTAAGAAACTGATCAAACTCGATTTTGTAACCGCTCTACTAATCGGTCTAGCAATTGCGGTTGTCATCTACTTCATCGTTAAGGGTCTTGTTGCTAAAGCAGCCGATCGTTTGGACAACGATAAGACAGGTGTTAATAAACTGTTCACCATTCCTTTGATCTTTGCTGCGGCACTACTTAGTTTCGCACACGGTGCAAACGATGTAGCGAACGCCATCGGTCCACTAGCGGCAATCAATGATGCGATCGTTAACCACGGTATCTCGACGAAAGCGTCTATCCCTCTATGGGTCATGATGATCGGTGCACTAGGTATCGCCTTGGGCCTAGCCCTGTTCGGTCCAAAACTGATCAAAACTGTTGGTACTGAGATTACCGAACTGGATCAAACTCGTGCATTCTCTATCGCAATGGCGGCAGCGATCACAGTTATCATCGCTTCTCAGCTAGGCCTACCAGTTTCGTCAACTCACATCGCCGTGGGTGGTGTATTCGGTGTGGGCTTCCTTCGTGAATACTTGAAATCAAGCCATGCTCGCATGATCAACGAGATCAAATCGCACCACCAAGGTGCCGATCAAGATGAAGTGGAAGAGTTCCTTGCTAAGTTTGAAAATGCATCGATCGATGACAAAGCTAAGATGCTTAAACAGCTTAAGAAGAAAACCGCCTCTGCAGAGCTAAGCAAAAAAGAGCGCAAACAGCTTAAGAAAGCTTACAAACAGGAATTGGTAAAGCGTTCAGCCGTTTACAAAATTGCCGCTGCATGGATTATTACAGTTCCAGCATCAGGTACATTGGCTGCGATCCTTTTCTACGTAATCCGTGGAATCATGGTCTAAATAACGCCAACTTAACCATCAAAAAGCCCCTTATTGGGGCTTTTTTACATCTTACATCTATCATTAAATTGTCATAAACGCTTCACAGAGTTGTAACAAAGCAAACGTCTAATAGTTATCAAAGAGGTAAGCGACAGCCTACCGAATGATTTTAAAACTAAGGAGTTTGAAATGTTCCTACGACTCGCAACAACAGCAGCTACTTTAACCGCTCTAATGAGCACTCCAGCAATGGCTCGTGATAACGTGAGCATCGCTGGTTCATCTACCGTTCTTCCATTCGCAACGATCGTTGCTGAGCGCCTAGGTCGTAACCCAGCGTTCAACACACCCGTTGTTGAGTCGGGCGGTTCTTCTGTTGGTAAAAAAGGCGTTTGTGACGGCATCGGTACTGAATTCATCGATATCGGTAACGCCTCTTCACGCATGAAGACTGGCGAACTAGAGTACTGTGACGCAAACGGCGTTAAGATCACTGAGATCAAAGTCGGCTACGACGGCATCGTATTTGCTAACTCTAAAGACGCTGCTCAACTTGAGATCTCTCGCTCAGATCTTGGTAAAGCCCTAACCGCTAAAGTAGCGGTTAACGGTGAGCTAGTGGATAACCCATTCAAAACTTGGAAAGATGTTAACCCAGCGCTTCCAAACGTTGCAATCCGCGTATACGGCCCACCAACGACTTCTGGTACTCGTGCATCGTTCGCTGAAATCATCAACGAGAAAGCGTTCTGTAAAAAAGACGATGAGATGAAAGCTGCTCTAAAAGCTGCAGGCAAAAAAGCAAAAACTTGTCGTGCGATGCGTACTGACGGCGCGTACATCGAAGCGGGCGAGCAAGACAACCTGATCGTTCAGAAACTTCAGGAAGATTCAGAAACTTTCGGCATCTTCGGTTTCTCTTACCTAGATCAGAACTCTGACACTCTACAGGGTGCGAAGCTGGATGGCGTAGCTCCAACATTTGAAGCCATTGCTGACGGTTCTTACAAAGCATCACGTGCTCTATTCATGTACGTTAAACACCAGCACGTTGGTGTCGTACCTGGCATTGCTGAGTA
>CATEEE010000171.1 GCA_949499045.1 Marinobacterium sp. xm-d-530
GAGTGAGCGTGGTCAGTTTTTGGGTACTTTTTGCTGACCAAAAAGTACCAATAGCCGGCCTTTTGGCTGGATATTCGCTTTTGATCTTAACTATAAAAGCTTTAGCTCCAGGGATTAGCCCCCAACCACCTGCCCAAGCTGGAAGATCGGTAGATACATTGCGATCACTAAGCCACCCACCAAAGTACCCAACACCACCATAATCAGAGGCTCTAAAAGGCTGGATAGGTTATCGACGGAGTTATCGACTGAGGCTTCAAAGAACTCGGCAACTTTATCGAGCATGGTATCAAGTGAGCCGGCCTCTTCACCGATAGCGACCATCTGTACGGTCATGACCGGGAAGACACCCGTCATATTGATCGCATTTTTCAGGGACTGACCCGCAGCAATGCCGTTGCGGATCTGCATAATGGCGTCGTGGAATACCACATTACCGGCAGCACCTGCACAGGACTCTAAAGCCTGCACCAAAGGCACACCGGCCGAAAACGTTGTCGCCAGTGTCCGGGCAAATCGCGCAACGGCCGCGTTATAGAGAATGCCGCCAATCACGGGGATTTTGAGACTCGCGCGCTCGACCGAGTCTCTGAACTTTTTCGAATGGATCATGCCGCGCCGGAAGAAGTAGCCGCCTATAAACAACAGCACCAACACATAGAGCCAATAACTTTGTGCGATCTCAGAGAGATTAACGACAAATTTGGTAAAGGCCGGCAGGTCTGCACCAAAGCTACCAAAGACATCTTCAAACACTGGCACCACTTTAACGAGCAGAATCGCAGTGACCAAAAGACCCACCACAACAACCGCAGTAGGGTAGGTCAGCGCTTTTTTGATCTTCGCTTTTAGGGCTTCACTCTTCTCTTTGTAAAGTGCCAAACGATCTAGCATCGCCTCCAGGGAACCTGACTGTTCACCCGCAGCGACTAACGAGACATAGAGATCATCAAAATATTGGGGGAAACGTGAGAGCGCCGTCGATAGGTCAGAGCCCCCATTTAAATCCGCACGAATATCGTAAATCAGCTTTTTAAGTTTAGCCTTCTCAGCACCCTGGCCAACGATATCCAGGCCTTGCAGTAGCGGTACGCCAGAACGCATCATGGTCGCCATTTGACGCGTAAAAAAGGCGATATCAATCGGTTTAATCGGTTTGTCTTTGTTGGAGAAGATCGAAACGCTCTGTTTTTTTACCTTATCGTAGTTGATCCCCTGCTTACGCAGTTGGATCTTCGCTTCAGACAGAGACAACGCATCAACCGTTCCCTTGGACTTGTTACCGGCCTTATCTTTACCGGTCCAAGCAAAGGTCAGAATCTTTGGCTCTTTATATTTTTTTCGCGCTGCGGTCTTTGCCATTCAGAGTACTTCTATTAATTAAGCGTAAATGATCAGTTCTTAATGACGCGGTTCATCTCTTCGAGACTGGTTAAACCTTGCGCTACTTTTCTAAGCCCTGCTGTTCTCAGCGTAGCAAAACCTTCGCGTTTCGCCACTTCAAGAATATCGAGCGACGAGCCATTCTCCATAATGCATTCAGCCACGGCTGGCGAGACCTCCAGCATCTCGTAGATACCGACACGGCCACGGTAGCCACGGTTACAGCGAGGACAACCCTCAGGGTTATGCTCAAATAGATGCAGATCCCCTAACTGAGCCTCTTCAAAGCCCTGTTCTAATAGCGTTTCATGAGGGATATCGGTCTGTTTTTTACAGCCCGTACAGAGTCGACGAGCCAGACGCTGCGCAATGATCAGTGTGGCTGAGGTAGCGATATTGAACGATGCGACCCCCATATTACGTAGACGGGTTAATGTCTCAGGGGCCGAGTTGGTATGCAGTGTTGATAGCACCATGTGACCTGTCTGAGCCGCTTTAATCGCAATTTCTGCCGTTTCAAGGTCACGAATCTCACCCACCATGACGACATCCGGGTCCTGACGCAAAAAGGCGCGCAGTGCTTCTGCAAAGGTCAGGCCAACCTTCGGATTCACATGGACTTGGTTGATACCATCCATATTAATCTCGACCGGATCCTCCGCAGTGGAGATGTTGCGCTCCTCTTCGTTGAGAATATTCAAACCGGTGTAGAGCGTCACGGTTTTACCGGAGCCCGTAGGACCGGTAACCAGCACCATTCCCTGTGGTCGAGACAGAGTATCGAGGAAGAGCTCCCGTTGTTCCGGCTCAAAACCCAGCGCATCAACCCCCATCTTGGCACTGGAGGGATCCAAGATACGCAGAACGATCTTTTCGCCCCAAAGGGTTGGCAAACTGTTCACACGAAAATCGATCGAGCGTTTCGACGAGATCTTCAGCTTGATACGGCCATCCTGTGGAACACGACGCTCGGCAATGTCCATATTGGACATAACCTTCAGACGAGCCGATAGACGTGCCGCTAGATTTCTAGGGGGTGAGCTCACCTCTTGCAAGATACCATCGATTCGCGAACGGACACGGTAGCTCTTCTCATAAGGCTCAAAGTGAATATCCGAAGCACCACCGTTAATGGCATCCAACAGGATTTTATTGATAAAGCGAACGATCGGCGCATCGGATGCAGCATCCTCAGCACTGTTCTCTTCCCTTGGTAGCTCTGCATCGCCCACTTCCAAGTTATCTAAGTCTTCATCACCCAGATCACCCAGCGAAGCAGAACTGTCTTCGGAATCGAGCACCATCTCGATCTTGCGTGTCAGCTTATCCTCTTCTACCAATATCGCTTCGGTCGGAAGACCACTGGTAAAACGCATCTCATCGAGGGCTTTAATGTTAGTCGGATCCGAAATCGCCACATAGAGGCGCGCATTGCGCTTCATCAATGGCAAAGCGTGGTGACGCACAATGACTTTACTATCGACCACATCCTTAGGAATCACATCTAAGGGAATTGCATCCAAATCCAATACCGGTAAACCAAACTCTTCCGAGGCGGCACTGGCGGCACGGCGAGCACTGATAATACGGTTAGTGATTAGGTAGGAGATAAACGAGCGCTGCTCCGCTCGGGCTTTTAACAACGCCTGCTGCGCCGTCTCCGCAGAAAAAACCCCGTCACTGACTAATCGTTTGGCTAAACCGCTGAGATTGTTGGATGCCTGCACGAATGATTCCTAACTTCTATTTATCAATTGAACAACTCCATTAACTATGGCAAAGAAATCGAAATCCTGCACCTTTAAAGATCAAAAATTGAGTTAGCTCAGTATTTTTCAAATTTTTGGCATTTTTTTACTTTTTTACTTGGAACTTCCCAAATCTGGTCTACTTTAAAGGTAACGGATTGAGAAGCCCTCAGGGAGGGTTCAAGTGGCACAAGGGATGTACCGCTTAGTTTAATGAATAGTTAACTCA
>CATEEE010000172.1 GCA_949499045.1 Marinobacterium sp. xm-d-530
AGCTGTTTAGTACATGAACTGGGCATAGACTGGCGTTACGGTGCAGCCTATTTTGAAGAGGCTCTAATCGATTTTGATTTGGGAAGTAACTGGGGTAACTGGCAGTATTTAGGTGGTGTCGGTGCAGACCCACGCGGTCATCGACAGTTCAATCTCGCCAAGCAGACTCAAACCTACGACCCTGAAGGCCTGTTCATAAAGCGCTGGGGCGGTGAAGAGATGATGCTACCCATCCACCGTGTTGACTATCACGACTGGCCTATCGAGATGAAATAATGCACCACAAGCTAAATTTACCGAGCAAAATCTGTGAGCATTGCCAAAAACCCTTCAATTGGCGCAAAAAGTGGGAACGCGATTGGGAGCAAGTGAAATACTGCTCAGAGCGCTGTCGCCGCGAGGCTAAGCAACAGCGATGAGCACGCTTAGACTGATACTCGGCGACCAACTTAACGCCAAGCACAGCTGGTTTCGAGAAAAATCAGACGATGTCACCTATTTGATCGCAGAGTTGCACCAAGAGCAGCTCTATGTAAAACATCACTTGCAGAAGATCACCGCTTTTTTCATGGCTATGCAGCGCTTTGCCGAGGCTCTTCAAAATGCTGGTCACAAAGTGATTCATTTAACACTCGATGAGACGGCTGAATTTGAATCCCTAGATGCTCTGATCAATCATTTGATCAAACAGCATGGCTTTACCCAGGTCGAATATCAGCGACCCGACGAAATACGCCTGCTTGAGCAGTGTCGCAACCTTCAATTGCCCAAGGGCACCGGTTTGCGTGAGTTCGACACCGAGCACTTCCTTCTCCCATTTGAAGCGATCAGCAAAGAGTTTAAACCCAACACCGGTCACCGAATGGAGGCTTTCTATCGCCGTATGCGGATTAAGCATGACTATCTGATGCAAGGCAAAGAGCCTGAGGGCGGTCGTTGGAACTTTGATACCGAGAACCAGAAAGCGTTTAAAAAAGCGGATCTTGCGGACATTCCAGAACCACTTGTGTTTGCTCATGACACACAGGAGATACGCAACCGATTGGATCGACACGCTGTTCATTACTTTGGTGAGATGGGCGAACAGCTCGTCTGGCCTGTCACTCGCAGTGAAGCATTGGAACTATTGGAGTTTTTCTGTAACTACTGCCTCCCACTGTTTGGAAAGTTCCAAGATGCGATGACGGCAAACTCAGAGCACAAGTGGAGCCTCTACCATTCGCGAATCTCGTTTGCTATGAACTGTAAAATGATCTCACCGGCGCAGGTAATTGAGCGAGCCATTCAAGCTTATCGCGAGCAACCCGAACGAATCGATCTTGCCCAGATAGAGGGTTTTGTCAGACAGATACTGGGGTGGCGTGAGTTTGTTCGCGGCATCTACTGGATCAACTTACCTGAATACCCCTCGATGAATGCACTGCATGCCGAGAGAGACCTACCCGCCTTCTTCTGGGATGGAAAGACGAAAATGAACTGCATGCACCAGTGCATTGATCAATCACTGGAGTACGCCTACGCACACCATATTCAGCGACTGATGGTGATAGGGAACTTCTGTTTAATGGCCGGCATTGACCCCAAACAGGTCGATGCTTGGTATCTAGGCATCTACATAGATGCCATTGAGTGGGTAGAGATGCCTAACACACGCGGTATGAGCCAGTTCGCTGACGGCGGGCTACTTGCCTCTAAGCCCTACTCAGGGTCAGGCCAGTACATCAACCGAATGAGCGACTACTGCAAAGAGTGTCACTACGATGTAAAAAAACGCTCTGGAGACAACAGCTGCCCGTTTAACAGCCTCTATTGGCACTTCCAGAATCGCCACGCCAGCCGCTTCAGCAACAACCCACGCAC
>CATEEE010000173.1 GCA_949499045.1 Marinobacterium sp. xm-d-530
ACCATGAATAACAATAATGCGATAACGGTGAGCGAAGCACTTTGAATCAAAAGACCGGCTAATCCAATGCGATTAACAATGGCTCCGATCATAAAACTACTCAGAGCATAACCAACGGTTCCGCCCGTCATAATGATTCCGAGACGATCGAGTGAAGTAGAGAACTCATCGGCCATGGAGGGCCAAGCCACACCAAGCAACGCATCTGGCAGACCTAATGAGATGAAGGCTACAAAACAAAGAATTAAAAGCAAGTGGTTAGGGTGCATCAGAAAACTCAGAATCTCTTTTCTATTAATCTGGAAACTGGTCTTAACCTATCATCCACTTTATCTGAATTCACTGAATTTAAATTTAGAGACAATGTAACTGTATCCACTGACAATGGTGATTCCAGCAACCACCAGAACTGCACCGATTATAAATCTCGTCCCTATCATTTCATCAAGCAAGCTGGCACTTAACACCACACCAATCAAAGGTGTCAAAAAGGAGAAAACACCGAGCCTAGAGGCTAAGTATGTTTTTAGTAGCCAGAACCAGGTTAGATAACTAAAGAATGAAACAGCGACCACCTGAAAAGTAAAGCTAGCTATGACAAGGGGTGTGGGGTTAAAACGTGTTTCATCCGTTAACCAAGCGAAAAACAGCAACATAACGAAACAGGCCACCAACTGATAAATTAGCGTTAAGGATGCTGGCGCACGGGTTAGATTGGTCGTTCTGACAACCACTGTTGTAGCCCCCCACAATGCGCCAGCTGCTAGCGCAAGAAGATCACCGATTAACATATCAGATAGCGTCCCGTCCTTTGCAACGGGTTGCCAAAAAGCAACGGCAATCCCAGAAAAGGCGAGTAACACGCCAACCCACTGTAATTTTGTCAGTCTTTCATTTGGAATGAATATCGCTAAACCAATAGCAGCAAATATTGGGGCAGTGTAAATAAGAACGATGAGGTGTGATACGTTGGTTAACTCGATCGCGATAGCCGCAAGCAAAAACTCACTGCCAAACAGAGCACCAGCCAACAGCCCCGGAACTAAAGTTGCATCCCTGTGTTGTAAGCCGCCATTATTTTTGTACAGCACAAAGAGTGCAACCAGCACAGCGCCTGCACCGCATCGTAACGAAGTTTGCAGCATAGGGGAAAAATCTAATGCCGTCGCTTTTAGTGCAACTTGTTGAAGCGCCCATATGGAACAAAGCATCACCATTAAAAGCATAGATCGAGAATCGATCGGAAGACGTTGATCCATTTTAAAAACTCCCTAAAAAGCCGAACTTATTACGCCATGAATTAACTTAATTGAGACCAGCAGCAACCCGACTTCTACCAAGCCAAAGAACCATCGATCCTTCAAAATCTTAGTCAGCTTAGCCCCCATAAAGGTCCCCAACAACGCACTAGGCACCATCCAAAGAGTCAGTGTTAAATCCTCTGCTGAGTAACCACGAAGTGCTAAATAGGGTGGCAACTTAGAGAGATTAATGACAGCAAAAAAGAGCGTCGCCGTCCCAGCAAACACGAGTTTCTCTAATTTTTGGGGCAGCACATAGACTTGAAACGGCGGGCCACCCGTGTGGGAGATAAACGAAGTAAAACCGGCAATAGTGCCCCAGATCCAACCCCCTATTTTGGTTGGTTTTTTGGCCTCTTTGACTTGGCGCTTACCAAACCAAGTGTAGGTCACAAACGAGAGGCCCATAATACCGATCAGCAGTGCTACAAACTGATCGGAGACGATTGAGGCTGTAGCCCAACCAATAAAGACACCCAACAAACCTGCAGGAATCAGGTTTTTCAGATTGATCATTGAGAAGTGTTTACGGTAGAGCCAAACAGCCACCATGTCACTGATGATGTAGATAGGCAGTAGTAGGATGGCACCGGTCATGGGTGACATCACTAGGGAAAGAATCGGCACCGATAACATGGCAATAATGGGCATTCCCCCTTTTGAGAGACCCACAAACCAAGCTGCAATCAGCGCAATGACGAAGGCTGTACTGCCGAAATCAATCAATCTAAGAAACCTTTACAGAGTAAAAAGTGCTCAAGAGTATACGGCTCTTTTTCAATCTATGTACAAAAGATGTTGCACTCATGCGGCAGGATCTTAGACTAGGCGTAGATGACCAGATTTCTGGTAATGCATTTAAGGAAAGAAACATGGCAAAAATACTTCTGCTTCACGGCATCAACCACGCAATGTTCGGCAAACGCGACCCGAAACATTACGGCACTTTTACGCTGCAAGATATCGAATCGGCTGCTGCTGAGTGGGCTGCGGAGCAGGAGTGTGAGCTTGAGTGCTACCAGACAGATATCGAAGGTGAACTGGCCCGTAAAATTCATCAAGCCTTTTTAGAGGATGTTGATGCGATCGTTATCAATGCAGGTGCCTGGACTCATTACAGCTACGGTCTGACCGATGCGTTGGCGATATTCAAAGACAAAGGGCCTATCGTTGAGGTCCACATGTCGAACGTTCATGCGCGTGAAGAGTTCCGTCATAAGTCGGTCTTCTCGCACGTTGTCATTGGTCAGATTTCAGGCTTTGGTCTAACCAGTTACAAGTTGGGCATTACCGCAGCAGCGGATGCGCTAAAAGGAGCCTGATTGCATGAAAGGTTGGTGCCCGGTTTGTGAAACACGACGTCCTATCCAACGTGAAGAGGGAATGGGTACTGACTACATTTGTACTTGGTGTAAAACTAAACTATCTCTCAGTGGCAAGAACCAGATTCTTATATTGCCCTTCTTCTTAGCCGTTCTTTGGTTAATTATTACCACGGTTTTTACTGAGAGGGAGGCCTTTAGTGCCATTGAGATTGCCGCTCTACTGTTATCAATCCCGCCTTTTGCTCTGTACGCTTTGCGCTACATCACCTTTGATAAAATTAAAGACCAGTAGTCTCTACAGATAGCATTTTAGCCTTTAGAGACAACCCCCAGCGGTAACCCCCCAATGTGCCATCACCCCTAATAGCACGATGGCATGGCACCCAGTAAGCCAGGTTATTTGCACCCAGTGCAGAGCCAACCGCCCGAACCGCTTTGGGGTTGTTAACAGATAAAGCAATTTGCGAGTAGCTCACTGTCACGCCCTTTGGTACCTGGCAAATGGCTTGCCAAACCTGTATTTGGAACTCTGTACCCATGACCCATAATGAAGGGGAAGATTGATGGCAGAGATTTTTATACAACTTGCCCGCACTCTCATGAGCAGTGTGCCAGTTTGCATTGGCAAATCGTTTGGTTAAATCATCCCAACCACTGACCACATCCGCTTCATAAAACCCCATGAAAAGAAGACGATCCTGTAACCAGGCAGATCGAGCCACACCAAACTCGGTTTCAATCTCACCCGTCAATATATCGAGCTGAGAACCTTGATTTTGTAAATGAGCTCTCGGTAGTGCTATTAATTCCAAATGACTCATGACTGACCCCATGAATGATCAACGACTCGATATTTTTATTTATTAATGCAAACGTCACCAAACTGTCATGTTTAAGGCGTTTAATCTCGCTACTGAATCAATAAACGATAAAAAGGTAGCTGCATAATGAATCATAGTGATGCACTAGTAAGAATGCACCATCGTGGCTTTAAAGTTTCTGAGCTTAAAAACCAACCTAATATTGACCGCACCGATCTTGATGCGGCGTTGAAAAAGATCGAGCGCGAGTATGAAACCTCTAAAAGAAGCCTAGCTCAACATTCACAAGCTAGCTTTGCGATGCGACTTTAGACGCTAATTGCTCCAATAGCACCTCATCTTCGTAGATTAATTGGACTTGCACGAACCTTTGGTTATAAACTTATTCGATCGGGCGCTCTGCGGTAAATTTAGTTCCATAAGAGCAAACGAAAGATCATGAATTGAGGTGGATATAATGAAAAAGACTCTACTTGGCCTAACCGCCGCTGCTCTTATGGTTCCAGCAACTGCAATGGCTGAGCGCGATGGCGCAACTGTATACAACACATACTGTCTAGCGTGTCACATGGTTGGCGTTGCGGGCGCTCCTAAAATGGGTGACGCTGCAGCTTGGGCTCCACGTGCCGCTAAAGGTATCGATGCGCTTCTAGCAACTGCTAAGACTGGTATCAACGCAATGCCTCCAATGGGTACTTGCATGGATTGTTCTGATGCTGAACTTCAGGGCGCTATCCAACACATGCTAGACGCTTCTAAATAAGTTTTAGAAGTTTCTACAGACAACCGGCCTAGTGCCGGTTTTTTGTTTTCTGGCATACAATAGCCGCTCTTATTAACTATCGGAGCACCCTTTGTCTGATCTCCTCTGGTGGCAATACCTTCTCATTGCACTCATCTTTGTCTGGAGCGGGTTTGTTCGAACTGGCCTTGGCTTTGGCGGGGCTGTACTTGCGCTGCCGTTTTTACTGTTAATCGTTGATGATCCCCTCATCTTTCTGCCGATCATTGCCGTGCACCTGCTCATCTTTTCAGGCGCCATTACGCTGGGCAATCATTTCAAAGCAAAACGTTTGGGTACCAGTGGGCTGAAAGAGAATGTTGATTGGCCTTATCTAAAGAAAACCTTGAAGGTGATGATTATCCCAAAACTCATTGGGGTATTTGGTCTTTTAACACTGCCCAACGAAATCATGTCTGGACTGATCTTTGTCATCGTCATCGTCTATTCGATTGGGTATATCCTCAATAAACCCTTTAAAAGTAATTCCGCTTGGATCGACAACCTCTTTTTGATGCTGGGAGGCTATGTCAGTGGCACCTCTCTGATTGCAGCGCCATTGGTGATGGCCGTTTACGCCAGTCATGTAGCCAAAGAACAACTGCGCGATACCCTATTTGTACTCTGGTTTATTCTGGTTGTTATCAAGATGGGATCGTTCTTTGTCGTTGGGGTGGACCTACAGTTGATTCACCACCTCTGGCTACTGCCCTGCGCCTTTATTGGCCACCTTTTAGGTCAGCGCCTTCACCGCTATCTGGTCAAGACTGATTCAGCGCGCTTTTTCAAAATCATCGGCACGGTTCTGATCATCACCAGCACCATCGGTATTGCACGGACGTTTGGTTAAGGAGAGGGTATACTGTGCAACAGTTAGAGTTGAGGATTGAGTAACCATGGCAACAAGCAAACAGACAACTGACTTCGAAGGTTCCCTAAAACGGTTAGAAGCTCTGGTTTCAGAGATGGAGAAAGGAGATCTCTCTATCGAAGAGGCGCTAAAATCCTTTGAAGAGGGGATTAGCCTGACACGTGAGTGCCAAAACATTCTGCAAACGGCCGAACAGAAAGTCGTGATGCTGACTGAGCAATCCGGCGAGCTGGTCGAACAACCCTTTAATGAGACCGACCAAGCCTAATGCCACAACCGATGTTAGCCCAGTACCGTCAGAGAGTTGAATCAGAACTCAGTCGACGTTTAGCTGAACGAAGCGGTATTGACCCCAACCTTCATCAGGCGATGCACTACAGTCTGATGAATGGTGGTAAACGGCTTCGCCCAACTCTGGTCTACCTAGCCAATGAGTTATTAGGCGGTCAGATTGAACAGGCTGACGCTGCAGCTTGTGCTCTAGAGTGCGTTCATAGCTATTCATTGGTCCATGATGATCTACCGGCCATGGATAATGATGACCTGCGCCGCGGCAAACCAACCTGCCATATCCAATTCAATGAAGCGACCGCCATACTTACCGGTGATGCATTACTGACTTGGGCGTTTGAACTGCTTAGCCAGCCAAATGAGTCTCTACCAGCAAACACTCAGCTACAGATGATTCATACACTAGCTCGATGCAGTGGTGATCTCGGTATGGTCGATGGCCAAGCCTTTGATCTTGGCTCAGAGGGTAAAACACTGAGTCTAGAACAACTGAAAAGCATGCACGCCTCTAAAACGGGGGAACTGATTCGTGCTTCACTTCGACTGGGTGCTTTAGTTAGTGGCCATGCAACGGAAGCGGATCTTGAAGCGCTCGATCGTTACGCACAAAAAATTGGGTTAGCGTTTCAGATCCAGGATGACATCCTAGACATCGAAAGCACCACAGAGCAACTGGGCAAGCCACAGGGCTCTGATGTAGAGAGGGATAA
>CATEEE010000174.1 GCA_949499045.1 Marinobacterium sp. xm-d-530
AGCGCTTCCTTACGCTCTTCAGGGTCTGCAAACTCAATGAGCTGAGTACACTTCAGATTGGTTCCATCAGGAATCAATGGATTGTAAGCGTCCAACTCATCTTGAATACCCTCCTCGTCGAAGGTTTTCTCGATTCGCAGCATCTCTTGAATCTGGTAACGGATAGTCAACTCATCTTCAAACTGAAGCGTGACATTCGGACCAACAAAGACCGTTCTGCGACGACGGTGCTCTAATGCCTTTTTACGGAATTCAGGGCGTTCTTTGTGGTAAGTTTCCAGCGACATTAACGAGTCGCGTACTAATTGGGTCATACTCTACTCCTTAAATGCCATAAGCCTTGCGCAATAGTGATATTGGGTGTGACTTTTCTGGCTGCTTATCGTGATTTTTATCGATACCTTGTGCGATGTGAGCGCCACCCAATGGGCAGTCACTCGAGATGTAATCCGGATCAAAATCGGCCATCTGACGGAATACCGGCTTACCAATCTTCATCGATTTTTCATGAAACTCTTTCTTAACACCGTAAGTCCCCGCGTGACCACTGCACCGTTCAACCGTTTTTAGCTCAGTATCAGGAATCTGCTTCAGCATCTCTTCGGTTTTCTTACCGACGTTTTGCACACGACCGTGACAGGGAACATGGTAAGAGACCTTACCTAACCCCTGTTCAAATTCCGCTTTCAATAGACCATCTTTCTGACGCGCAATCAGGTATTCAAACGGATCCCAAAAGGCTGCTTGAACCAACTTAACCTCTTCGTCATCCGGATACATTAGTGGCAACTCTTGCTTAAACATCAGCGTACAGCTTGGAACGGCTGACGTCAGTGCATAGCCCTCTTTAGCTAGTTTGGCTAGCTGCGGAATGTTAATACGTTTTAACGAGTCGACCCCTTCAAGGTCGCCCTGCTCTAATTTTGGCATGCCACAGCAGACCTCTTTCTGAGCAAAGGTCCACGGAATGTCGTTGTGCTCTAGTACAGCAATAAAATCTTCGCCAATACCGGGCTCGTTGTAGTTGATATAACAGGTCGCAAACAGAGCGACTTTCCCGGGTGTGCGTTCACCCGATACAACATCAAAACGTTCATTCGGTTTGACTTTGCTGCGCAATTTTTTGCTAGCAAACGGCGGTAACCAAGCCTCTTCATCAACACCCAACGTTGCAGAAAGCACTTTGCGCGTTGGTTTCCAGTGGTTAACCGTATTAATCGTCTCGCTGACAATCGGTATACCCGCTAACTTACCGGTGGTGTCAGTGCTGGATAAAATCTTGTCGCGCATTGGGAGACCCTTCTCTTTGGTCTCAACCGCTTTTGCACGCAACATAAGATGTGGGAAATCTAGATCAAACGGGTGTGGAGGTACGTATGGGCACTTCGCCATATAACACATGTCACAGAGGTAGCACTGATCGACAACCTTCTTGTAATCCTCTTTAGCAACGCCATCGACTTCCATGGTTTCGCTTTCATCAATCAGATCAAACAGCGTCGGGAAGGCATCACACAAACTTAGACAGCGACGACAACCATGACAGATATCGAAAACGCGCTCCATCTCTTGGTGAAGATCGTCTTTGTCGTAAAAGGTTGGGTTTTTCCAATCCAGCGGGTGGCGTGTGGGGGCCTCTAAATTGCCCTCTTTTTTTGTATTCATGACACTCTCCAGGCAAAAATCGATAGGTCGAACAGAGTGCTCGACCTATCGCAGGCTGATTACGCTTCCGCTTTGTAAGCTTCCAGTGTTTTCTGGAACTTATTAGCGTGGCTACGTTCTGCTTTCGCAAGCGTCTCGAACCAATCAGCGATTTCGTCAAAGCCCTCTTCACGAGCCGCTTTCGCCATGCCTGGGTACATATCAGTGTACTCGTGAGTTTCACCTGCAATAGCAGACTCAAGTGCTTCAGCCACATTGCCTGCAGCTAGACCCGTTTCTGGGTCACCTGAACCACTGGCAAGCCCCTAGTATTGTAGACACCTGTTAGCGTTAGAATAACGCCTAACAAGAGGTGATCATCCATGAGTGCAAAACGTTACACCGAAGAGTTCAAGATCGAAGCGACCAAAC
>CATEEE010000175.1 GCA_949499045.1 Marinobacterium sp. xm-d-530
CTAGGTAAACAGCTGAATCTGTTCCACCTTCAGGAAGAGGCACCGGGTATGGTGTTCTGGCATCCGAATGGTTGGACGCTTTGGCAGGCGGTAGAGCAGTACATGCGTGAACAGCAGCGCAAGCGTGGCTACCAGGAGATTAAAACGCCACAGGTAGTAGAGCGTACGCTGTGGGAAAAATCAGGCCACTGGGATAAGTTCCAAGAGCAGATGTTTACGACTCACTCTGAGAGTCGCGACTTTGCCGTAAAACCGATGAACTGCCCATGTCACATCCAAGTGTTCAACCAAGGTTTGCGTTCTTACCGTGACCTTCCGTTGCGTATGGCAGAGTTTGGTTCTTGTCACCGTAACGAGCCTTCAGGCGCACTGCACGGCATCATGCGTGTCCGTGGCTTTGTTCAGGATGATGGCCACACGTTCTGTGCGGAAGACTCTATTCAATCTGAAGTGGCTGAATTCATCGACTTCCTACATGAGGTTTACACTGACTTCGGCTTTAGCGACATTATTTACAAGCTATCAACACGACCAGAGCAGCGTGTAGGTTCTGATGAAGTGTGGGATAAGGCCGAAAAAGCGTTGGCTGATGCGTTGGACGCAGCGGGTCTGGATTGGGAAGAGTTGCCGGGTGAAGGTGCCTTCTACGGTCCTAAGATCGAATTCTCTCTTCGTGATTGTCTCGGTCGAGTGTGGCAGTGTGGTACAATTCAGGTCGACTTCTCGATGCCGGGCCGTCTTGATGCACAGTTTGTAAACGAGAAGGGTGATCGTGAAACTCCGGTTATGCTTCACCGCGCCATTCTTGGTTCGTTTGAACGATTCATCGGTATTTTGATCGAACACTACGCAGGTGCACTGCCAACTTGGCTATCACCGGTGCAAGTGGCGGTCATGAATATCACGGATAAACAGTCAGATTTTGTCAATGAAGTGGTGTCTAAACTGCAAAATAGCGGTGTTAGAGCAATTTCGGACTTGAGAAATGAGAAGATCGGCTTTAAAATCCGCGAGCGCACTCTACAGAAAATCCCTTATCTTCTAGTAATCGGCGATAAAGAAGTTGAATCTGGCAGCGTTGCTGTACGCACACGCACAGGTGAAGATATGGGTGTATATAGTGTTGAAGACTTTGCTAACTTGTTGATTCAAGAGAATAATCGCAAAGGTCGCAGCGAATAAAAACGCTTTAGGAGAAAATAGCTATCAAGCGTGATAATAAACGCGGTCAAAAGAATTTGCCGCCAATTAATGAGAATATCCGAGCTCGTGAGTGTCGTTTAATCGGCGCTGACGGTGAGCAGGTTGGTGTTGTAAGCCTAAATGACGCGCTTCGCGCGGCTGAAGAGGCAGGATTGGATCTGGTTCAGATTTCCGATTCCGACCCAATCGTTTGTAAGGTGATGGACTACGGTAAGCACCTATACGATCAAAAGAAACGTGCAAATGAGGCTAAGAAAAAACAGACTCAGATGCAGGTTAAAGAGATTAAGTTCCGTCCAGGGACTGATATTGGGGATTATCAGGTAAAACTACGCAACCTGATACGTTTCCTTGAAAGTGGAGATAAGACCAAGATTACGATTCGCTTCCGCGGTCGTGAGATGGCGCACCAGGAGCTCGGAATGGAGCTTCTTAAGCGAGTTGAAGCGGATTTGACAGACTACGGTACTGTTGAAGCCCGTCCTAAACTTGAAGGTCGTCAGATGGTCATGGTCATAGCTCCTAAGAAAAAGTAGTTGGTTCCAAACTAAGGCCTGCCGTGCCATCCAGTATGGTGTTGCAGGTTTTGTTCGTTCCAACAGATAACTAACGAATGCGTGGAGAAAGTAAATGCCAAAGATTAAATCTGTCCGCGGTGCGGCAAAGCGTTTCAAGAAGACTGCTAATGGCTTCAAGCACAAGCAAGCCTTCAAAAGTCACATTCTGACCAAGAAGACTACTAAGCGTAAGCGTCAGCTACGCCCAATGCTTCAGGTACATGCAGCTGACCAGGCTCTGGTTAAGCGCATGCTTCCATACATTTAATTGGTCACGAATAGGATTAAGAAGGAGTCACTATGCCTCGCGTAAAACGTGGTGTACAAGCGCGTGCACGTCATAAAAAAGTATTGAAACAAGCTAAAGGTTACTACGGCGCTCGTAGTCGAGTATTCCGTGTAGCTAAACAAGCTGTCATCAAAGCGGGTCAGTACGCTTACCGTGACCGCCGTCAGCGCAAACGTCAGTTCCGTGCTCTGTGGATTGCTCGTATTAACGCAGCAGCTCGCATCAATGGTTTGTCGTACAGCCGTCTGATCGCTGGCCTTAAAAAGGCTAACGTAGAGATCGACCGTAAGGTACTGGCTGATCTGGCAGTGCATCAACAAACAGCGTTTACCGCTGTTGTTGAAAAAGCAAAAGCAGCACTAGCCTAAGACAATCTTCACCCTAGGGTGATGAATTGATCGACTCAGATAGGGGAAGGGTGCTCGCTCTTCCCCTATTTTTGTATTTGGACCCAGAGAGTGGAGCCGTAAATGGAAAATCTTGACGCCCTGTTGGCGGAAGGAAAAGCCGCTGCAGAAGCAGCGAGCGATGTAAAAACATTGGATGAAGTTCGTGTTCAGTATCTAGGTAAGAAGGGGCACCTTACCCAGCTATTGAAAGGGCTTGGAAAGTTATCAAACGAAGAGCGTCCTGCTGCAGGTGCGCGCATCAACGTCGCCAAAGAAGCGTTGTCAGATGTGCTGAATACGCGTAAGAGTCTGCTTGAAAATGCAGCACTTGAAGCGAAATTGGCTGCAGAGAAAGTGGATGTGACTCTTCCGGGCCGTCAGCCAGAGTTGGGTGGTCTACACCCTGTGACAAAAACGATGGATCGCATTGAGGCGTTCTTCAGTCGTATCGGTTACTCGGTAGAAGAGGGACCCGAGATCGAAGACGATTACCACAACTTCGAAGCGCTTAATATTCCTTCGCACCACCCGGCGCGTGCGATGCACGATACTTTCTATTTTGACGCTCACCGTCTGTTAAGAACTCACACCTCTCCCGTGCAGGTTCGTACAATGGAGGCTCAGAAGCCACCCATTCGTATCATCTGTCCAGGTCGCGTCTACCGTTGCGACTACGATCAGACCCACTCACCGATGTTCCACCAGGTCGAAGGTTTGATCATCGACAAGAACATCAGTTTTGCGGATCTTAAAGGCACGCTAGAGCAGTTCTTACGTGAATTCTTTGAAGAGGATGTTCGTGTCCGTTTCCGTCCATCTTACTTCCCATTCACAGAGCCTTCTATTGAAGTCGATATCGATCGTGGTGATGGTAAGTGGTTAGAGGTATTGGGTTGTGGCATGGTTCACCCGAAAGTACTTGAGATGTCAGGTATCGACTCTGAAGAGTACACCGGATTTGCCTTTGGTATGGGAGTAGAGCGTTTCGCAATGCTACGTTATGGCGTTGACGATCTACGACTATTCTTTGAAAACGATCTGCGCTTCCTAAGTCAGTTCAACTAATTCAGCCGATAGCAGACGAGAGTATTTAACTATGAAATTCAGTGAACAGTGGTTACGTGAACTGGTTCAGCCTGCCATCGATACGCAGGGATTAGCAGATCAACTGAGCCTAGCCGGCCTTGAAGTTGATGAGATTGAATCGGTTGCCAAAGAGTTTTCCGGTGTTGTTGTCGGTGAAGTGTTGAGTGCCGAGCAGCATCCAGACGCTGACAAACTTCGCGTATGTCAGGTGAGCGACGGCAATGAAACCTTCCAGGTGGTGTGTGGTGCCCCCAACGCCCGTGCTGGAATTAAGACCGCTTTTGCAACGGTCGGTGCTGTATTACCCGGTAACTTCAAGATTAAAAAAGCCAAGCTTCGTGGTGTTGAATCCATGGGTATGCTCTGTGCTGAGGATGAGCTAGGTCTGTCGGATGATCATGGTGGCATTATGGAGCTTCCAGCCGATGCACCAGTCGGTCAGAGTGTTCGTGACTATCTCAATCTAGAAGATATGATCATCGACGTTGATTTAACGCCTAACCGTGGTGACTGCCTAGGTATGGTAGGCATGGCGCGTGAAGTGGGTGTTCTGAACAAAGCGGCTGTAGCTGACATCGACTGCTCCGCTGTTGCAGCGACCATTGATGATACCGTTTCGATCGAGCTTAAAGCGCCTGCGGCCTGTCCTCGTTATTTGGGTCGTGTTATCCGTGGCATCGATATCAATACGCAGACGCCACGTTGGATGGTTGAGCGACTAGAGCGTTCTGGTGTTCGTTCTATCGATCCAGTGGTCGATGTAACCAACTACGTGCTGCTTGAACTTGGCCAGCCAATGCATGCTTTTGATCTTAACAAGATTGAAGGTGGTATTCGTGTTCGTATGGCTGAGCAGGGCGAAGCATTGACGCTGCTGGATGGTAGTGAGATTAAGTTGAATGCCGACACTCTAGTGATTGCTGATCACAATAAAGCGATTGCGATGGCTGGCATCATGGGGGGCGGCAACTCAGAAGTCTCTGAAGCGAGTAACGATATACTGCTTGAGTGTGCCTACTTTGATCCCATTGCTATTGCAGGTCGAGCGCGTAATTACGGTCTTCACACCGATGCATCACATCGCTACGAGCGTGGTGTTGATTGGCAACTACAGGCGCGTGCCATTGAGCGTGCGACAGCGTTGCTGCTTGATATTGTTGGCGGTGAGGTTGGTCCAGTTATTCAAGCTGTTTCAGAAGCGAATTTACCTAAGCCAGTTGCGCTTGAACTGCGTCACCAGCGTGTGACTGATATGTTAGCACTTGAGATTCCGTCTGCGGAGATCGAAGAGATCCTAACGCGTCTGGGTCTTCAGTTGCGTGCTAATGGTGATGGTTCTTGGATGGTTGCAGTACCGAGTTACCGATTCGATATCAGCATTGAAGTTGATCTTATTGAAGAGATTGCGCGCGTATACGGCTACAACAATCTTCCGTCAAACACACCGCGTGCAGAGCTTCCTTTACCGTCTATCAAAGAGTCGAAACTAACGGCTAGCATCGTGAGACGTCATCTTGTGTCTCGTGGTTACCAAGAGGCGATTACCTACAGCTTTATCGAAGCGGGGCTTGCTAAACAGTTTGATGATCAGAATGAAGCGGTTGCGCTTGCCAACCCTATCTCTGCAGAGATGGCGGTTATGCGTACCACTATTTGGCCGGGTCTATCGAAAGCCGTTGCTTACAACCAGGCACGCCAACAGAGCCGAGTTCGTCTGTTCGAAATTGGACAGTGCTTCATTGCTAATGGCGATGACCTTGAGCAAGAGAACAGCCTAGCGGGTATCATCTCGGGTAACCGTTCTCCAGAGTCTTGGATGGGTAAGAGCGATAAGGTCGATTTCTTTGATATCAAAGGTGATCTTGAGTCCTTATTCTCTTTAGGTGGTGATGCAAGTGAGTTTAGCTTGGTTGCAGATACGCACCATGCACTTCACCCGGGACAGTCAGCTCGCATTGAAAAAGCGGGTGTGACAGTGGGTTGGGTGGGTGCAATGCACCCAAGCCTACAAAAGAGCTTAGATCTTACAGGTCCTGTTTATCTGTTCGAGATTAAGCTATCGGCTTTACTAGAAGGGCGTCTACCTCGCTTTGCAAGTCTCTCTAAATTCCCTGAGTCACGTCGTGACTTGGCGATGGTGATAGGCTCTGAAGTGAGCTTTGATTCAGTTCGTTCTATTGCGCAGTCAGAAGCGGGTGAGTTCCTGAAAGAGGTGACCCTATTTGACGTATATACCGGCCAAGGTATTGAAGATGGACAAAAAAGTCTGGCTCTTGGCTTGACCTGGCAGCACCCATCGCGCACTCTTAACGAAGAAGAGATCAATGCATCTGTACAAGCGGTCGTTGAAAAACTGACCACTGATCTGGGTGCAGTATTGCGAGATTAAACCTAATACAGGGGTTTGGTATGAGTGCGTTAACAAAAGCGGATATGGCAGAGCGTCTTTTTGAAGAGCTGGGTCTAAACAAACGCGAAGCGAAAGAGATGGTTGAGTCGATGTTCGACGAGATCAAAGAGAGTCTTTCGCATAACGAGCATGTCAAACTCTCTGGTTTTGGAAATTTTGATCTGCGTGATAAGCGACAACGTCCTGGACGTAACCCTAAGACGGGTGAAGAGGTGCCAATCTCTGCCCGTCGTGTGGTGACCTTCCGTCCTGGGCAGAAGCTTAAAGAGCGAGTAGAGCTGCATTCAGCTAAGCAACAATAATGTCGAGTGATCTTCCAACCATCCCAACCAAGCGTTACTTTACGATTGGTGAAGTCAGCAAACTGTGCGATCTAAAGCCCCATGTGCTTCGCTATTGGGAGCAAGAGTTCGATCAAATAGAGCCTGTTAAGCGCAGTAATCGTCGTTATTATCAGCACCAAGATATCCTCCTGATTCGTGAAATTAAGGCCCTTCTCTATGAGCAAGGATTAACCATTGCGGGTGCTAAACAGTATCTGACAGCGGGTAATACATACGATGATCAAGGTCGTTATAAGCAATTGATTCGCCAATCAATTACTGAATTAGAAGATATTCTTAAATCGATGAGAATTAACGGCAGTTAGGCTTTAAACCCGAATGCGCATCCTGTA
>CATEEE010000176.1 GCA_949499045.1 Marinobacterium sp. xm-d-530
GGGGAAGTCGGAATGGCTTCTGAGCGTACAGAGTTAACTGCAAAGTTCATCAAAGGGTATCAAGGCGAGTCTGGTAAGCAGGTCATCGTTCATGACACTCAAGTCACTCAATTCAAGCTAAGTGTTTCTCGCAAGGGTGCAGATGATCAGCCGTCAAAGAGTCTGGTCTTTGTGATGAAGTACAAAGGCGACAAGATATACCAAGAAATGCTAGAGGTATGGGATGGCATTAAAAAGGCCGATGTAGAGGCTCAGCGTAATAGAGCTGTCGAGTGGCGCACCAAGATCAAAAACGGTATCAGACCTGAAGAGCTGACTAATGATGAGGGTAGAGAGTTCACATATGGTGACCTTCTAGAATCATACTGTGATGAGCTTCAAAGAACAGGTAAATCATCTCACAAGCAGGTACGAGGTGACTGTCACAGGCATATACGCGATCAACACCCCAAAATATGGCGCACTCCAGCCAACAAAATTCAACTTACTGACTGTATGGCACCGTGTCGGCGATTAATCGCTGAGGGCAAGATGAGAACACAAGATAGGTTGCGCTCTTATCAGATGGCCGCATTTAACATGGCGATGGCTGTAAAGGCTTCAAAACCACTTCAGGTCGGTCGTGCAGGTATTGTTGTGAATCCTACGATTGGTTGGCAGAAAGAGCAGTATGAGCGCAAAGACAAGGCTCCCTCCATGCCCACTGAGCTACTGAAGCAAGTTTGGGGTTCGATTGGCTTGTTGGGCAATGAGCGTGCATATACTGCTAAGCTGTGGTTATTGTTTAGTGGTCAGAGATTAGATCAGCTTAGGCGTATTAAATGGTCAGATGTAACGCTCGGTGATCGACCAGTCGTTAAGTTGAAAGACCCGAAAGGTCGTGGTGTCGTTCATATCCATGAAGTGCCTTTGACCGATGAGATGGTTAATCTAATGCGATCAATATCAACTGAGGGCTTCGTTTTTAGTAGGGACCGTGGCAGAACTCAAGTACACGATCGTTACTTCGATGACTTGCTGAATCTGCTTCGTAATCATGTAGATATACCTTCGATCTATACCCCTAAAACAATCAGGGCTACAGTGACTACGGTTCTGACCAGTAAAGGGGTAAGCCCTGAAATACGAAATGCGCTCCAGTCACGTAATCGAGGTGACGTGGAAACCCGTCACTATCAAGGTCATGACTATTACGAGAGTAAGTTAGATGCCATGTTGAAATGGCGACAGGTGATAAGTGGAGATCAGTTGTGAGTAATTCCGATAATGGTACTTCTTGCCCTAGACAAAGAACCCATGATCTTAGTGCTGAATTGGCTCTGATGATGCTGTTGGAATGGCACTCGTCACTTTCACCTAAACAGCGATTAGATTTGCAAATGTATGCTCTAGACCATTATGTGGCTTGCCTTGAGAGAATCGCTAAAGATTTTAAACGACACACGACTAGGGGTAAAAAGCATAGTAATGTTGGTTTGTTGCGAAATGTCGCGTGTTCCTACTTAGCGTTACATCATGGTCTAAGTATCCAGCGAATTTGGTCGGTATTTAGGATCTGTTCAAATCAAGATGAGAAGGCTCTTTACCTTAGTAACCCAGACGTCCCTTTACCTCGTGTAAGCAATCAACCCAAGATGGTTCACTTCACGCATGATGATGACTATCACCTAATAGATCAGTTATGGGCGAATACAGCTGATGCCAATCAGGTTCGTTCTATGTTCGGTCTAGGTCACCGCAAAGGCCAGTTACCTAAACCTACAAAATCTGAGTTTATAGCTCTTATGAAGGCAAGCTCATCACGTCTGAGAAAGCGTTCTAAACGTACTACCCGCAATACATAGCGAACGACAACAATTGCTTTGAGCTTTAATCTGACTTCCAGTAATCAGATGAGGTTCAATGCAGTGAACAATCATGAAGTGACCAGCTCTTTGCCTGCCCTTATTACGGAGCAAGAGCTATCTCAATATATCCACAAATCAATATCTTGGTTGCAAGAACAACGCTGGCGTTCAACAGGTAGGGCACCTCAGCACCTAAAGATCGGTCGAACAGTAATGTATGACATCAATGATGTTCATTCTTGGTTAGAGAATGGGGGCGTCAGAGAGATATGAGTAATACGGGATTGCTTCAACAAGTTGCCCAACAAGATGTACCCGAGGATAACGAAATTCAGGGTGGTCTACTGGGTGCTCTAGGCCAGCAAGAAGTATCGCCCAAAGCCATGCAACATGGGCTATTGGATGCAGATGTTCAGCCAGAACAACCGCTTGGTTTGCTTGAGCTAATAGCTCAAAAGGAGCTAGGTAAATGATATTACCTATACCCTTAAACCACTCCACTTTAACCCTCGACTCAAAGCCCCAGAAAGGCTCTCTGACGAACGCTAGCTATGTTCAGCATGGTGATCATGTATATGAGATCAATACTGGCTCAGAGGGCGAGTACGAAGTCCGTACGGACATTCTGTATCCAGCCATTCTTCAGATGGAGGCGATGCTCTCACATCACAACAAGGTGTATCAGATACGGCTTGAGTCACACAGTGAACAATACGGTAGTGATAACAAGGCGTTCACCCAGATGCTTAGGGCACTAAAGAAGTGGCTCATATCTAAAGGTCACAAACGTGTCGCGTATCTCTGGGTGCGTGAAAAAGAGAAGGCAAAGGGCTACCACTACCATGCAGTGCTTTGGCTTGACGGTAACAAGATCCAGAACCCTTGGGCTGTGCAACAACGCTGGGAAGAACTGCACGATAAGCGTGGTCACTCTCATCCATGGCGTGTTGATCCACCTATTCCTATGATTCATAGAGCTAAGCCAGAAACTCAATCAGAAGCAGTTTATATATTCTCCTATCTAGCGAAACAGCGTAGTAAGGGATATGGCGACATTGGTACTAGAGACTTCAGTACCAGCGAGTTAAAGCGCAAGACAGAGACTCAGGAGGTGGGAAATGACTTCACCAAGAAGATTGCTTGAGTACCTGACAGATAATTTCAGTGTATTCGCTGATCCAACGCTGTTAGAAATTGGCATCCATGAGCAGATTCAGGATGCGGTAGGTGATGCGTTTACTGAGAAGACTATTCAGAAGCTTCTCAGTAGCTACTGTAGCTCTGCTAAATACAACGCTTTGGTAATAGCGCACCTAGACAGGAAACTTTATAGAGCAAATCTGGATGGCTCTGCTGGTTCATCAGTCTCTAAAGAATCTAAACGCCATCATGTAAATAAGTTCCTTACGGCACTAAAGCGTAAGGAGTTGAAGGAAGATGTGAGTCACTATGCTGATTTACGTGAGCAGGCTATTGAGTGGTTGGAGGGTCGAGTAATCTCATGCTCGTTTGAGCATCTATGGTATCTCAAATCGGCACATTAGGGCCATCGACTCCGCTTCAATAGATGGTCGCTAAGCGAACTTTACGGTCAAAACAGAGATGACTCGATTTCCCTGAAGCAGACCTTTGACAAACCACGACACTTCTGAGAAAGCCGCGCCATCCTAGCTTCTGAAAAGGGCGTCGATAGTACTTTTAGTTTTAGTGCATTGTTTCTTTATCGGGATTTTCTTAAAGAACTGTACTGAAAAACCTGAACATTCCCTGATGGCGTTACATGATCGTTAATAGCACCTAGCTCCAGTTCCCAATCAGTCTCACTCCACTGATTGAATTCCCGTACCAAGCTCTCAGATGTGTACTGACAAATTGGGAGCCCAGAGCATTTTTTAGGCCCCGAGGTATGAAAAGTTGCGAGGATTACCCTGCCCTCAGGCGAAAGATGTTGTTCAAGGACCTTAACGTACTGCTGACGATCCTTAGCCTTCGTCAGAAAATGAAACACGGCCCGATCATGCCAAACATCGATTGTAGCTGCCGACGAGAAGTCCAATACACTACCGCAGATCCAGTTGATCTGATTAGCTTTTTCGCCTAACCGTTCTTGCAGTTCACGACTCGCTACACTTGATAAGTCCAGATGAGTCAGTTGGGTATAACCTTGTCCCAACAGGCTCGCTATCAACGCAGAGCGACCTCCGCCGATATCGATAATCGAGTCATCTCTATCTGCAAGCTTTTCAATCCATTCAAGAGAAAGATCTGGCCTGACCTCGGTCCATGATAGCTCTTCATCCGCAAGGCTTTGGTACCGCTCATTCCAATAGAGTTTTAACTTTTTCATGTTCAATCCTTGACCTATGAGCTACTCACAGGTTTAAGCTAAATATAGATTAGCTGTCTCATAGTGTAATACGCAAGCAGGAGAGCGACTAATGAATAAAAGACTAAGTCTATACGCAGCAACGTCGATGTTCCTCAGCGGGACGACGCTCGCAGATCTTGACGGTGACTACCACCCAATGGCCTGGGGATTTGGAATGTTTGGTGGCTTCGGGATGCTACTGTTCTGGGGCATTTTAATTTTCATCATAGTACTGACCGTCAAAGCTGTTCGAGCTGGATCCAAAGAATCCAATAATGCCCGTCGGATCCTCGACGAGCTTTATGCGCGCGGCGAAATTGACGAAGAGGTATATGAGAAACGTAAACGTGTACTAAGTGACTTCGAGTCAGATTAACTGAGGCGATATGGATACGCATAAAGTGGGTATTAACGAAGCATTTTTGGTTAAACGCAAACTCAAATTGACCGGTATGACACAGCAAAGTGTAGAGCTTGCAAAACGAGAGGTTGAGTCGATAAGAGGCGTTGATATGGTGGACCTGGGCGTAAAGAATGGAAGTTTGTCAGTCTCGTACGACGCGTCTATTGCGAGTATCAGCGCTATCTTGGACATACTTGAGTCTCACGATATCAAACCAGAGTCTGACTGGTGGAACCGGCTAAAGCTTAGTTGGGACAAACAAATCGATCAGAACGTCCGCGACAACGCCAAGCATGTGCCGCATTGCTGTAGTAAACCTCCACCAGGGCATTGATCTGGAAAAGTAAGTCAGAAATAAAGAGGAGTCTTTCATGCGGGTAAATGAAGTTGCCAAGTTACTTTCTATCACGTCTGATACCGTGCGATTTTATACGCGCGCAGGACTGCTAAAGCCACACACTAATCCGGACAACGGGTATAAGCATTTCAGTCCATCAGATATCAATCGCCTCAAGTTTATCCTCGCTGCGCGCAGTCTTGGATTCAGCATTGATGACGTTAGGGAGATATTCGCGCGAACCGATCATCAGCATTCTGCCTGTGGTTTGGTTAGGGATATCATCAATCAGCGCTTGGAAGAGACTGAAGCCAGGTTTCGTGACATGGTCGCGCTAAGAAACCGTATGATTGCAGCTGCTAAAACCTGGAACGAGATGGAAGACCTATGTCCGACCAACGAGTCTATTTGCCAC
>CATEEE010000177.1 GCA_949499045.1 Marinobacterium sp. xm-d-530
CAAGAACTTGAAAACCAGCAGCAGGTTAAAGAGTTAGCACCGTTGGTAACCGAATACATTCAAATCGACTACCGTCGTGCGTCCGAGATGAAAGAGTATCTGTCGGCGGCTAATCTTATAAGCGAGCGTGGCTTTGTACTGGCCGATGATCAAACCAACGTCCTAATGGTGCGTGAGACCAATGCGGCTATCGAAGATATTCGTCGTACGTTGAAACGCTTTGATGTTGAAGTGGCACAGATCATGGTCGAAGCACGGGTTGTGACCGCTTCGGCGAACTTCTCTGAGAGTCTGGGTGTTAAATGGGGTTTTGCTAACGGTCCAACCACTGTGCTTGGTGACGGTCAGCTCTCGTTTGGTTCTGGTATCACTGCTCCAGGCGTTGCAGGCGTTACTCAGTCTGGCTTAAACGTGGACTTTGGTGTGGCGGGTCCCTCTTTGGCGGTTGGCTTTATCAAAAATTCGTTGCTGCTATCAGCAGAGCTTTCCGCACTAGAGAGCTCAGGTAATGGTGAGGTGATTTCTCAGCCTAAGGTGATTACCACCAACGGCAAGGCTGCCAATATCACGTCTGGCCAACAGATTCCTTACCAAACAGTTGAAGACGGCACAACGACAACCGCGTTCAAAGATGTTGCCCTCTCGCTTAACGTAACACCGCAACTTAACCCTGGTGATCGAATCGCTATGGACCTTGCTATTAATCAGGATAGTGTGGGTTCAACATTGGCTAATGGTGAAATTTCTATCAATACAAACCAATTAACTACTTCGGTTGTGGTTAACGATGGTGATACCATAGTACTTGGTGGGGTTTTCCGTACTGAAGCATCCGATGGTGTTCAGAAGGTTCCAGGTCTGGGTGATCTGCCTGTTATAGGTGCTGCGTTTAGAAATCGACAGACCACTGAACAGAAGAACGAATTGTTGATCTTCATTACCCCGAAACTGATTCGTGAGTCACTGAACGTGCGGTAGTGTAAGGCTGTTTTTTGAAAATATTTTTAATTGGCCCTATGGGATCTGGAAAGAGCACCATAGGGCGTTTGCTTTCTAACGAGCTGAAATTGGAGTTCATTGACTCCGATAAAGTGATTGTTGATCGAGCGGGTGCCGATATTCCTTGGATCTTTGATGTCGAAGGTGAAGAGGGCTTTCGTGACCGTGAACAGACGGTCATCGATCTGATTACGCAGCAAGATGACATCGTCCTCGCAACGGGCGGTGGCGCTGTCATGCGCCCGTCTAACAGAGAGTTCCTCCGCAGTCGTGGCTTTGTTATCTATCTTGAAACCAGTATCGATCAGCAGATTGAGCGAACCGCACGTGATCGCAACCGTCCACTATTGCAAACACAAGATCCTCGTAAAACGTTAGAGACTCTTTTAGAGAAACGTGATCCCCTCTACCGCGATACCGCCGATATGATTCTGCGAACCGATCGTAGGCATCCGCGCATGGTCATCAGTGAGATCGTAAAAGCCCTTAAAAAACACCGCGTCCTCAAAAGCGCGTAGTCAGGATTCATCGCATGCAAGAGTTAAAAGTCGACCTAGGTGACCGTAGTTATCCGATCTATGTCGGTGATCATCTTTTTCAGAAAGTAGATATTGCGGGTGCGATTCGGGGTAAGCAGGTGATGATCGTTACTAATGAAACGATTGCCCCGCTCTACTTAAATGCACTGCGTGATCAACTTTCTGGCCTTCAAGTGGACGAAGTGATTCTGCCTGATGGTGAGTCTTTCAAAACCTTAGAGACACTTAATCTGATCTTTGACGCGCTGTTGCAGATGCGCCATAACCGGACGACAACACTGATCGCTCTAGGTGGTGGTGTCATTGGTGATATGACCGGTTTTGCAGCGGCCTCCTACCAACGCGGTGTCGATTTTATTCAGATTCCTACCACGCTGCTCTCTCAGGTGGACTCATCGGTAGGGGGTAAAACGGGCGTGAACCATCCACTGGGTAAAAATATGATTGGCGCTTTCTATCAGCCGAAAGCGGTGTTGGCCGATACCGATGTTCTGAAGACACTGCCTGAGCGTGAGTTGGCGGCCGGCCTAGCCGAGGTGATTAAGTACGGCCTGATCTACGATGTTGAATTTCTTGCTTGGCTGGAAAAAAACACTGAGGGTTTAAACGACTGTGATCCTGAGTTGATGGCTTATGCGATTAAGCGTTCCTGTGAAATTAAAGCAGAGGTCGTTGCACAAGATGAGCGTGAAGGGGGTATTCGTGCCATTTTGAATCTTGGCCACACCTTTGGTCATGCTATAGAAACGGATCAGGGCTATGGTAATTGGCTGCATGGTGAAGCCGTAGGTGCAGGTATGTGGATGGCTGCGGATCTTTCGATGCGACTCGGTTGGTTGGAATCTGCCGATCTAGCACGTGTTGAAACACTGTTGCGTCGGGCTAAATTACCGATTGCGCCTCCAGCTGATATGACACCGGATCGGTTTATCGAGTTGATGTCGGTGGACAAGAAGGTTTTGGACGGTCAGATCCGTCTGGTGTTGTTACAGACGCTTGGAGAAGCATTCGTCACCAGTGATGTTGATCCACAAGCCCTAATAGCGACACTTAAGCAGCACTATAGCGGCGAATAAAAAGATTCCGACCTGAAAAACGCGCCAATTTGGCGCGTTTTTTGCTTTTTATTGGTCGATTTGTAGCCAAGGCCGTAGAAGTGTAGAATTACGATCCCATTTTGCCTCTGTGTCATTTCTCCAGAGGTGTATTCAGGTTTTAAGTTCCTGATTTTATTAAAGTTTTTAGGTAGGAATAGCGTATGAGCAACGGTCTGTATCGCGCGGATGAATTTAAAGATAACTGCGGTTTTGGTCTAATGGCCCACATGCAGGGCGAAGCAAGTCATAAAGTACTTGATAACGCCATTGAGGCATTGGCCTGCATGACTCACCGTGGTGGTATTGCAGCGGATGGTAAGACGGGTGATGGATGTGGTCTGTTGATGCAGATGCCACGTGATTTCATGCGTGCAGCCGCTAAGAAAGAGTTAAATGTCGATCTGACCGATACCTTCGCTGTTGGCATGGTGTTCTTATCGAAGGATGCTGCGGCAGCAGACAATGCTCGTTCAGTCATGAATCGTGAACTTGAAGCGCAAGGCCTTACCGTTGCTGGCTGGCGTATCGTTCCGACAGATGACAGCTGCCTTGGTCCTATCGCAAAAGAGACTCTTCCTCAGATTGAGCAAGTTCTGATCAATGTGTCAGACATGGATGCAAAAGCGCTTGAAGTTGCGCTGTTTGTGGCTCGCCGTAAAGTAGAGATCGCTCTATCTGATGATGCAGATTTCTACATCTGTACCCTATCTGAGCGCGTGATTAGCTACAAAGGCTTGATGATGCCTGTTGATCTGCCAGTGTTCTATAAAGACCTAGCAGACCCAGAATTGAAGACAGCGGTGTGTACCTACCACCAGCGCTTCTCAACCAACACGGCGCCTCGTTGGCCTTTGGCTCAGCCGTTCCGTTTCCTAGCTCACAACGGTGAAATCAACACTGTTGAAGGTAACCGTAACTGGGCTCGTGCACGTGCGTCTAAATTTGCTACACCATTGATTCCAAACTTGGATGAACTGCAGCCAATTGTTAACACCACCGGCTCTGACTCGTCCTCAATGGATAACATGATCGAATTCTTGTTGGTCGGCGGTATCGATATCTACCGTGCCGTTCGTATGATCATTCCACCAGCGTGGCAGAATGTTGACACGATGGACACCCAGTTACGTGCATTCTATGAGTACAACTCAATGCACATGGAAGCTTGGGATGGTCCTGCGGGTATGGTTATGACTGATGGTCGTTACGCGGTCTGTCTTCTAGACCGTAACGGCCTTCGCCCATCTCGTTGGGTAATGACTAAAGATGGAATGATCTGTACTGCCTCTGAGATCGGTGTGTTCAGCTACGAGCCAAGCGATATCGTTGCTCAAGGCCGTGTTGGACCAGGTCAAATTCTTGCCATCGACACTGAAACAGGCGATGTGCTGCATACTGACGATGTCGATAACCGTCTTAAAAAAGCACAGCCTTACAAGCAGTGGTTGAAAGAGAATACACTGCGCCTAGAGAATACGATGAACCTATCAGCTGAAGCGGAAGCGCTCAGTGATATGTCCCCAGAAGAGACCAAAACTTACATGAAGATGTTCAATGTAAGTTTTGAAGAGCGTGACCAAGTGCTCCGTCCATTGGGTGAAAGCGCTATGGAAGCAGTTGGTTCTATGGGTGATGACAAGCCGATGGCTGTGTTGTCAGAGAAGATCCGTTCGCCATACGATTACTTCCGTCAGCAGTTCGCGCAGGTGACTAACCCACCGATCGATCCACTGCGTGAAGCGATCGTGATGTCACTAGAGACCTGCCTAGGTCGTGAGCAAAACGTATTTGAAGAGACTGCAGACCACGCGCGCCGTGTTGTCTTGACGATGCCAGTTCTCTCTGCAAGCAAGTTCATCCGCATCCGTGACAACGATGAGAAAGGGTTCGAGGTTGCAATTATTGACCTTAACTACAACCCAGAAGAGTTGTCCCTTGATAAAGCGATCCTGGCAGTCTGCGATAAGGCAGAAGCTGAAGTTCGTTCGGGCAAGTCGATCATCATCCTATCAGATGCCAACATCGAGAAAGGTAAATTACCTATTCACGCAGCGATGGCGACCGGTGCGGTTCACCACCGTCTGATCGATACCGGTATCCGTACTGATGCCAACATCATTGTTGAGACGGGCACAGCACGTGATCCACACCACTTCGCAGTACTGTTCGGTTTTGGTGCTACAGCGGTCTACCCATACTTGGCTTATCGTGTACTGTCCGATCTATGTCGTACTGGTGAGATGCTGCAAGATGCTCTGCAAAGCCATGAAAATTACCGTAAAGGTATCGATAAAGGCCTGTTTAAGATCCTATCTAAAATGGGTATCTCGACCATTGCATCGTACCGTGGTGCTCAGCTGTTTGAAGCCATTGGCCTTAGCGATGAAGTAGTCGATCTCTGTTTTAAAGGCGTTACTAGCCGTATCCAGGGTTCTAAGTTCGCTCACTTCGAAGAGGATCAAGCGGCGTTGGCTAAAACAGCCTTCATCGCGCGTAAGCCGATCACTGATGGTGGCTTATTGAAGTACAAGTTTGGTGGTGAGTACCACGCCTACAACCCAGATGTGGTTCAAGCGATCCACGAAGCGGTTAAGTCGGGTGATCAGAAACACTACGACCGTTACGCAAAACTGGTTAACGAACGTGGAATCGCTACGATTCGTGACATGCTGAAGCTTAAGGATGTAACTCCGATCAGAATCGATGAAGTAGAGCCGGCTGAGGCGATCTACCCACGCTTTGATACAGCGGCAATGTCACTCGGTGCTCTCTCTCCAGAGGCGCACGAAGCACTGGCTGTTGCGATGAACGAACTGGGCGGACGCTCTAACTCAGGTGAGGGTGGTGAAGATCCTGCTCGTCACGGCACCATGAAGCGATCTAAGATCAAGCAGGTCGCGTCAGGTCGTTTTGGTGTAACACCAGAATACCTTGTTAATGCTGATGTTATGCAGATCAAGGTTGCTCAGGGTGCGAAACCGGGTGAAGGTGGCCAGCTACCAGGTGGTAAGGTTAACAGCCTAATCGCGCGCCTACGTTACTCAGTACCGGGTGTGACACTGATTTCGCCACCACCGCACCACGATATCTACTCGATCGAGGATTTGGCGCAGCTTATTTTCGACCTTAAACAGGTGAACCCTGAAGGTCTGGTTTCTGTGAAGCTGGTCTCTCGTCCAGGTGTCGGTACTATCGCTTGTGGTGTGGCTAAAGCGTATGCTGATTTGATCACTATTTCGGGTTACGACGGTGGTACAGCGGCATCTCCACTCACATCGATTCACTACGCAGGTTCTCCTTGGGAACTGGGTCTAGCTGATACTCATCAATCTCTTCGCGGCAACCACTTACGTGGTGCGATTCGTCTTCAGACAGATGGCGGATTGAAGACGGGTCTAGATGTGGTTAAAGGTGCGCTATTGGGTGCAGAGAGCTTCGGTTTCGGCACAATGCCAATGGTGGCATTGGGTTGTAAGTACCTACGTATATGTCACTTGAACAACTGTGCGACCGGTGTTGCGACACAGAACGATCGTCTTCGTAGCGATCACTTCCGCGGTACGGTTGAGATGGTTAAAAACTACTTCCGCTTTGTGGCTGAAGAGGTTCGTCAGATCATGGCTCAGCTTGGTCTGCGTACCATTGAAGAGATGGTTGGTCGTGTTGATCTTCTAGAGATCATCGAAGGCAAAACAGATCGCCAGAAATCACTGGATCTGACGCCTCTAATTAGCGATGCCGGTGTACCTGCAGATCGTCCACAAACGGTTCAGCAAGAGCGTAACGTACCGTTTGATGAAGGTCGTCTAAACACAGACATGTTGGCGATGGCTCAAGCGGCAATTGATTCAGCAGCCGGTGGCGAATTTGAACTGACAATCACTAACTGCGACCGTTCAGTTGGTGCACGTACTTCCGGCGCTATCGCCAAGAAGCACGGCAACTTGGGTATGGAAAACAATCCAATTACCTTTAAGTTCCGTGGCCACGCGGGCCAATCCTTCGGTGTATGGAATGCCGGTGGTCAGAACCTTCTTCTTGAAGGTGATGCGAACGACTACGTCGGTAAAGGCATGGCAGGTGGTAAAATCGTCATCAAGCCATTCTCAGAAGTGACCTATGCATCACAAGAGACGGCAATCATCGGTAACACCTGTCTATACGGTGCAACAGGCGGTAAGTTGTTAGCTGCAGGCTGTGCCGGTGAACGTTTCGGTGTTCGTAACTCTGGTGTTCACGCTGTTGTTGAAGGTGCGGGCGATCACTGTTGTGAGTACATGACTGGCGGCTTGGTAACGGTGCTTGGTGATACAGGCTACAACTTCGGTGCAGGTATGACCGGTGGTTTCGCTTACGTACTCGATAAAGATCGTACTTTCGTGGATAAGTACAACCACGAATTGGTTGATATCCACCGTATCCACACCGAACACATGGAACAGTACAAAAACCACTTGCGCTCAGTGATTATCGAATTTGTTCGTGAAACGGGCAGTGCGTGGGGCCAGGAAATTCTTGATAACTACGAAGATTTCCTTGGCAGCTTCTGGTTGGTTAAGCCAAAAGCAGCAAGCTTAGATGTTTTGTTAAACAGCATGACACAGGCTCCAGAGTAAGTTTTAGGTTTATTAGATTATCGCCCAGACGAGTTTGGGCTTAGACAAGAGGTGGGACTATGACTACCCGTCTTCACAACAATTTTCAGTTTGTTGAAGTAGGCCGTAAAGGCCCAGAAAAAATCGAAGCAGAAGTGCGTCGTGGCGAGTTTGCTGAGATCTATCAGCCGTTTGAACAAGAGGACGTTAACGCACAGGCACACCGTTGTCTTGATTGCGGTAACCCTTACTGTTCATGGAAATGCCCAGTACACAACCACATCCCTAACTGGCTGAAGCTGGTATCAGAGGGTAACTTGTTTGAAGCGGCAACTTTGTCGCACCAGACAAACTCACTTCCAGAAGTATGTGGTCGTGTCTGCCCACAAGATCGCCTGTGTGAAGGTGCTTGTACACTAAACGAAGAGTTTGGTGCGGTGACCATCGGTTCGGTTGAAAAGTACATCACTGATACGGCTTTTGCCATGGGCTGGCGTCCAGATATGTCCAATGTCAGCTGGACGGATAAAAAGGTTGCTATTATCGGTGCAGGCCCTGCCGGTCTTGGTTGTGCCGACATTCTTGCGCGTAACGGTGTTAAGCCAGTGGTTTTCGATCGTAACCCAGAGATCGGCGGTCTTCTGACTTTCGGTATTCCTGAGTTTAAGCTTGAAAAAGATGTCATGGTTCAGCGTCGTGAGATCTTCGAAGCGATGGGTGTTGAGTTCAAACTGAACACTGAAGTAGGCAAAGAGATCACTATGCAAGAACTGGTTGATCAGTTCGATGCGGTCTTCCTAGGTATGGGTACCTACACCTACATGAAGGGTGGTTTCCCAGGCGAAGATTTAGACGGTGTTTACGATGCACTGCCTTTCTTGATCTCTAACGTTAACCACTGCCGTGGCTACGAGAAAGATGCTTCTGAATTCATCAGCATGGAAGGTAAGAAGGTTGTTGTGCTTGGCGGTGGTGACACTGCAATGGACTGTAACCGTACCTCGATCCGTCAGAAAGCGGCGAGCGTAACCTGTGC
>CATEEE010000178.1 GCA_949499045.1 Marinobacterium sp. xm-d-530
AAGTCTTGTTTAAAACCCCAAGGAGAAAAATAATGATCAAACGTATTATCGCTCAGACTGCCGGTGTTGCAGTGCTTGGCGCTGCTATTGCAGCTTCTGCACAGGCAGCAGAGTTCAACTTAAAGATGCACCATTTCCTTCCTGCGAAGGCACCGGCACACGCTAAATTCTTCCAACCATGGGCTGATTCCATTGAAGAAGCATCTGATGGTCGTATCAAAATCAAAATTTACGGCTCAATGGCGCTAGGTGGTAAGCCACCTCAGCTTGTTGACCAAGTACAAGACGGCTTCGTTGACATCATCTGGACACTTCCTGGCTACACTGCAGGCCGTTTCCCAGCGATCTCTGCCTTTGAAAACCCATTCATGGTGACGGATGCTTACGAAACGTCGCAGGCGCTACAGGCATACTACGAAGCAAATCCAGAAGTTCAGAAAGAGTTCGCAGACATGCACCCTCTAGCGTTCTGGACGCACGATCGTGGTGTTGTCTACTCTAAAGGCGACGCAATTGATTCGATTGCTGACTTTGCTGGCAAAAAGATCCGTAACCCAAGTCGTCCAGTGGGTGCTGCTCTAGAGGCTCTTGGTGCTACTCCAGTCGGCATGCCGGTTCCAGAGATGCCACAAGCTTTGGCTAAAAACGTGATTGACGGCACTGTTATCCCATTTGAAATTGTTCCAGCTCTTAAACTTCACGAACTTGTAGACAACGCTGTTGAAGTGCAAACAGACGATGGTCGTGGTCTATACACTTCTGTGTTCCTACTGGGCATGAACAAAGCTAAGTACGAATCTATGCCTGCTGATCTTCAGCAGATCATGGACGATCACGCTGGCATGTACTTCGCTAAGCTAGGTGGTGAGTTCTTCAAAAATGCTGAAAACTACGGCCGTAAGCTGATTGACGAGAACGCAACTCGCTCACAGATGCCTGCTGCAGAAGTTAAGAAAATGCAGGAAGCGACAGCAAACGTACCCGTCGAGTGGGTCAAAGAGATGGACGGCCTAGGTCTACCAGGTCAGAAACTTCTAGACTCTGCTAACGCGATGCTTGAGAAATACAGCAAATAATCAAAAGGCGTTCAAGTGACAACACTGTTACTGAAAACCCGGTCTCTAGCAGACCTCTATGAGCGAGCCACTTTGTGGCTCGCTCTTTTATCAGGATTCATCCTGACGATCATGGCATTCACGACGGTGACCAGTGTAGCGGGACGATACTTCTTCTCCGCGCCAATCGATGGTGATACCGAGATTGTCCAAATGTTTACCGCTGTGGTTGTTGCGTTAGCAATGCCCTACTGCCAAATGCGATTTGGCAACGTCATTGTCGATGTCTTAACAGCTTCAGCTCCCGCACCTTTCCGTCTCACTTTGGATGTCATCGGCAGTCTTATCTTGGCTGCGCTCTTTTACATCCTGGCGACACAGGCCTATGAGGGCGGCTTAGCTGCACAGAAATATGGCAATGAGACGATGATGTTGCGGATGAAAGAGTGGTGGTTCTACATGACCATCGCCTTTGGCTTTAGCCTTACTTCTATCGCTGGTGTGCTTAAACCACTGGCAATGATTGCTGAATATAAGGGTGTGAAATGAGTGACGAATTAACAGCAGGCGTCATTATCCTGTTCATGCTGGTCATCATGTTTTTGCGTGTGCCGATCGGCATCGCAATGATGCTGGCCGGTGTAGTCGGTTACTCAATCATTGACGACTTTAGTACCCTGATGTTCTACATGAAGGGCTCTTCCTTCGGCCAGATGGCGAGTCATTCGCTATCGATTATCCCGCTGTTCCTACTGATGGGTAACCTAGCGACCCGTTCAGGTATCAGTCGCTCGCTATTCACGGGCGTCAATGCCTTCATTGGTCACTACCGTGGTGGTCTGGCGCTGGCCGCTGTTGGTGGGTGTGGTGTATTTGGTGCGATCTGTGGCTCATCTCTGGCGACAGCCGCTACTATGGGTCAGGTTGCGCTGCCTGAGATGAAACGCCACGGCTACCATGGTGCGATGGCAACCGGCGCACTGGCCGCGGGTGGTACGCTGGGTATTCTGATTCCGCCATCCATTGTGTTGATCATCTATGCGATCATGACTGAGCAGAACATCGTCAAGCTATTCATGGCAGCGATGGTACCGGGCATCATGGCGATTATGGGTTACATGCTGGTCATTGCAATTCTGGTTAAACTAAAACCTCACTACGCAGACAAGAGCGCGAAAGCGAGCTGGCCTGAACGTGGTAAAGCACTGATTGAACTGCTACCCGCCAGTTTCCTTTTTATCGGCGTATTGGGTGGTATCTACGGTGGTATCTTTACACCATCCGAAGCAGCCGCTTACGGGGTCGTTGGTACGATCGTTATTGCATTGATCAACCGTCAGCTCACTTGGGAAGGGTTTATCGACTGTATCAAGCAGACCGCTATTAACAGTGCAATGATCTTCGTCATCCTTCTAGGTGCCGATATCTTCAACGCTTTCTTGAGCCTAAGCGGTATGCCAGAAACACTCGCAGAGTGGATTCTGGATCGCGAACTATCGCCCATGCTCGTACTGATGCTGATGTTGGCCGTCTACCTAGTACTGGGCTGTTTGATGGATTCGCTATCGATGATTCTTCTGACAGTACCGATCTTTTTCCCTGCTATTATGGGCTTGGATTTCGGCATGACTGAAGAGCAGACAGCGCTCTGGTTCGGCATCATCTGTCTGATCGTCGTTGAGGTCGGCATGATCACCCCACCGGTGGGCATGAACGTCTTCATCATTAACAAGATCGCAGAGGGTGTCCCTATGCGCGATACTTTTGTTGGCGTACTGCCCTTCTTGGCGTCAGACTTTGTACGCGTAGCCTTGCTACTGCTGTTCCCTGTGCTGACCTGGGGTATTATTCCGGATTAAGCGCTTTAAACAGCACTTCAAAACCGCCTTTATGGCGGTTTTTTGTTGGAGCGGTCTTGAAAAGGCCGCGATTGGTTTAGAGAGCGGTTGACAGGCTAAAGCCAGTCACCGGAGTGCTAATATAGCTAGGGAGTGTGGTGACTGGCCTTCAGCCTGTCAACCGCTGTCGAATTACGCTACAGCAGCGTCTCCACGTACTCCGGTAGCTCTTGTGCGGGAGGCACTGGCTTGGAGTTACCCTCTTCATCCAGTGCAACGAACTTGAAGATCGCTTCGGTCACTTTTTCACGATGCCCAATTCGACTGCGGCGCACCCAACACTCCACTTTGATATCCATTGAGCTACTGCCGACTCTTACGACCTCGGTGTAAACGCCTAACACATCCCCGACACGAACCGGACGGATGAAGCTCATGCCATCCAGCGCAACGGTCACTACTCGACTTTGAGCACGTTGACCGGCACAGATACCGGCCGCCATATCCATTTGTGACAGCACCCATCCGCCAAATATATCACCTGATGGATTGGTGTCAGCCGGCATAGCGATGGTACGGGTGGTTAAACGGCCTGTGGGGGTCTGTTGGGACATGGGTAACTCCGTTTCT
>CATEEE010000179.1 GCA_949499045.1 Marinobacterium sp. xm-d-530
CTGACCGACAAGAATCAATTTCAAATGCCCTCTTTAATATCGCCCGAGCAAGCGGCTGTAGAGATAGTCAAAGGGTTGAAAGGTCGAAGTTTTGAAATTCGCTTTCCAAAACTCTTCGCAGCAACACTTGCCTTGTTGCGGCACTTGCCCTACAAACTCTATTTCCCTCTGGTTAAACGGGTCACTAAACGATGAGTCAAACATCGGTACAACAATACGTTGAGCTTTTTGAAAACTTAACACCTGAAACTGTTAATCAGTTTGAATCACTGGTGACTCCTGATGTTCGATTCGCCGATCCTTTTAACGACGTTCGTGGCTTCTCGAAAATGTGTGAGATTCTGACTGATATGTTCGAGCGCTCTGAAAATCCATCGTTTAAAGTTTATGAGTGGTTTGAGCAAACAGGTATGGCATACATTCGTTGGGAGTTCAGTGCAAAACTACCGGTATTGGGGGCTTTTAAAACGGATGGGGTCAGTCGTCTATCGCTTAGTGAGAATGGATTGATCAGCGAGCATGTGGATTATTGGGACAGTGCGCCTTTGTACATGAGGCTGCCCCTTCTAGGTCGGATTTTGCGTTCAATCAAAGCGAAAATGGCACTTCCTTCATAGCATCACCGCGCATAAAGCTTAGGGTGACTGTGCCGATTGTGAAACCCCATTTTTTCACATAGGCTCTGTTGATGAGTACGCCGCCTTGTTGCAGCAACATCCAATCATCAAAGGTGACACGCCAGCTGCCATCACCCACCTTCAAGTCAATGTCGTACTGCCAGTTCAATGTATTGCCCTGTCTAGTTCCGCTTGCAGAACCAATAACATCCTCAGCAAGCCCCTTGTAGCTACCAGTGGTTGATGACGTTATTTCCCAAATGCGCTGATCGCGTTCGCCATCGTCGTATAGAAACTGTTCATCTAGAGTGAGCGTTTTGCCATCCCACTCTCCGTCAATCTCAACTTGAAACTGACGTCTGATAGTACCGAATCGATCTTCGAAGATGCCCCAGGCATAGACTTTGCCATTGAAGTACTCCTCAATTTTCAATTCAGGCTGCGATTGACTGATTTGATCGATCTGCATTTGTGAACACCCACTCAAAATAACCATCAGTAAAACGGCTAACGCTTTTTTCAACGTATGGTCTCCTGAGCTAAACGCTGTTTAATTTTCTTATGTGTATTAGCGCTCAATTTAAAGTCTTGAACGACCAATACGGCTATTATTTTAAATACGCTCGGTAATAGTGCGTAGATCAATGCCAGTGCTAAGGGGGACTGGCCCATCAGTTCTAGCAGTCCAAAAGCAAGTGTTGCAGAGAGTGCTAATGCCAGTTTTGTAATCATGTTCCAGAGTGCAAAGAGCAAATTGGTTTGGGATAGACCAAATCGCCACAGATGGTAATCAGCAACATCAGCCTGAATCGCATGGGGAATCGAAAGGTCAGCCCCCAGCATTGCACCGGTTAGTAGGCAGATAGGAATAAATAGCCAGGCACTGTCGCTGCCAAGCAGACTGGCTGGAATAAAGACCACTGCACTGATAAACATACCGGTTCGCCAAAGATTCATTCGATCAATGCTGCGAGTCAGCTTTATCCAAATGGGAATTGAGAGAATGCACGAGAGAAAATAGATCGAGATGTAGAATGTTCGGTCACTCTCAGGTAGAAAAAGAACCGTTGTTATATAGAGCGGAAACAGTGTCGCTGGAACGCCATTTGCTAAACCATTAAAAAACCAAGAGATGGCCAGTCTTTTTGCTAGACAATTTCGTTGAATCGGTCGCCATGTTGAGATTGTTTGTTTAAGAGAAGTTCTAGGTTTAATCGAGGGTTTTAGACGAAGGTTGGCCATCAGAAGAGTCAGGGTGACCGCACCTAGGACTAGTGCTATCCAGACAACTGCTCTGAGTGCTTCTGTGCTTGAATAACCAAGATAGACCAACAATGCAGGTATAAGCGCGGAGAGCAGAAGCCCAATCAAACCAAGAAACTCCCTTAGCGACGCGATTTGAATGCGCTCTTGTGCATTGCTACTTAAACGTACTAGCCAGCTAAGGTAAGGGATTTGGATCAGCGTCCAGCCAAAAAAGAGACCGATTAATCCAAGGCTCATCGAGGCGGCTGCCAAATGCTCAACGGGATAGATCAATAGCAGGGCTGATGGGATGCAAATTAGACCACCCAGTATGATGACTCTTCGTTGTGCTCTGTCTGACAGACGATCGTTCATCCTACCTATATAAGGGTCTACAACGAGGTCTGAGACTCTTGCGAAGAATAGAATTAGTGCAATAAACCCTAGGGATAGTCCCCACTGTTCGTGATACCAGGTTGGTAGATTGATGTAGAGCGCTAAAGTTGGGAGAGAGAGTGGAAGAGCCGGCAGGGCGTATAGCCCTAGCTGGCTCTTCGAGAGTTTAGTGCTGTATCTTGTAGAGTCCGACATCAATCGAACCCTCTCTGAAACCACCTTCACAGTACGCTAAGTAGTAGACCCACATGCGTCTGAAACGCTCATCAAAGGCTTCTGTTGCTTTAATCGTTGGCCATGCATTAAGGAAATTACGACGCCAAATTTCCAGTGTTTTAGCGTAATCCAGACCGAACAGTTTCTGTTCACAGAGTTTTAGGTCGGCCAATAAGATTTCACCTTGAAGAGCCGTTGGGCTCGGTAGCATGCCACCCGGGAATATGTAGCGTTGTATAAAGTCAGCAGAGCTGCGGTACTGTTCGAACCGATCATCTGCAATGCTAATGATCTGTAGGGCAGCGCTACCACCCTGTTTTAGACGTTTCTTTAAGGTCTCGAAATAGGTTGGCCAGTGCTCTTCCCCAACCGCTTCAAACATCTCTATTGAGACAATGTGATCGTATTCACCCTGTACGTCTCGATAATCAATCAGCTGGAGATCCGCTTTATCTGCTAAATTCAGCCTTGCCATTCGATCTTTGGCAAACGCGAGCTGTTCTTTGGATAGCGTTATTCCCGTCACCTTGGCACCAAACTCGTTGGTGGCAATCTCTGCAAACCCTCCCCAACCACAGCCGATTTCAAGCACGTGTTCACCCGCTTTGAGATCTAACATCTGGCAAATGGTTCGGTATTTGTTGAGTTGAGCCTCTTCTAATGACTCCTGTCCATTAAAAAGAGCTGACGAGTAGGTGAAGGTTGGATCCAGCCATTGTTCATAGAAATCGTTGCCTAAGTCATAGTGGTAAGAGATGTTCTTACGGCTGCCTTTTTTGGTATTCGCTCGGCCTAAATGGCTTAGGCGGTTGAATAGGCGCAGAAGAGGGTGGCCTTTAAGAATATCATTCACTAAGTTTTCGTTGGCTAAGGCCCAACGAATAACACTCACTTCATCAGGTGTTTGCCACTCGCCATCCATGAAGCTCTCTGCAAAGCCTATGGAGCCACCTCGAACGAGACGACGCAGCGATTTAAAGCTATTAATCTTAATAATCGCGTGGTGCTCATTATCGGTCTGTTGGCCAAACTCATGAATCATGCCGTTGGGTAGCTCAAGTGTCAGGCGGCCTTTGATCTGACCATCGAGGGTTTTGTGCAACAGATTCAACGCACGGCGATTGAACCAACCGAGTGACGAAAGTTGTTGGTCGGAAAGGGTTGTAGTGTATTCAGAAGGACGCATCAGAAACCCTCGTTTTATTATTGATTAAAACCACTTGGTGAGTCGTGCCTTTGACTCGCTTTTGAAGTGGTACGCGTTTAAGCCAAAGTTGGAGCGCTTCCCAATGAATGCCTGCAATGACTTTGAAGGTCATCAATGGGTATTTAAAGAGGATTTTTAAAAGTGTTCCATTCGACAGTTCAGTCCGTTTGCCGGTAAAGGTGGCATGGAGAAGGGACCCTTCGGCATTGGACTGTCGAATGCAGACAGAAACTCTCTGCTGAGGTGCCTGCATACGAAACTGATAGGGCGCTTCCATGGGCATAAAGGGAGAAACATAAAAACTTTTGCCACTGTTTTGACGAATCTGATTACTATCGCTGTTGGTAGGGATCAGATAGCTGTGTCGTTCGCCAAAGGTGTTGTTTACCTCGTATAAAATCACACCCAATGTGCCTTTTTCGTCGTAACAGTAGAAGACGCTTAGCGGGTTGAATACGTACCCAAACATTCTTGGGTAGCAGAGTATCTTGATTGTGTGACCGTACTCTGAAAATTCGTATTTGAGCAGTTGCTCTCTGACCTGCTCTGCAAGGTCACGATCGCTTCCTTCGCCGTGGTCCCGGTTTTTGAAGCTAAAAAGATTCCAGCGCTCTTTGGAAAACAGGGTCAGATTCGCATCAAGTCTCTCCAATTCATCGAGATCAATGAGCATTGAGGCTACTGAGTAGATAAATCGGTGCCGCTTAGGTCTGAAACGGTGATGCATCACCTTGCCTTCATAGAGTGCGGAGTTAAACATTAGGCAGCGGTCTCAGGGGTTTGCGTTGCTTTAGCCGGCTCTTGGACATGAATACGACCACTGGGGTTGTCAACGGTCCAGGGTCTTAAAGCGCCGCCAAGTTGTTCAGCCACTGCGAGACCGGATTGGATACCATCTTCGTGGAACCCATAACCCATCCACGCACCACAGAACCAGCTGCGCTGTTCGCCTTGAATGGACCAAATATCTTTTTGAGCTTCAATTGACCGTTGATCAAAGGCAGGGTGGTCATAGAGAAAACTACCAAGAATCTTATCGGCCTGTGGTTCATCAATCGGATTTAAGGTAACAAAAATATCCTGTTTGGTTTTGAGCGGTTGTAGTGCATTCATCCAGTAAGTAACGGCTAGTTCACCTTCGCCCTGATCGCTGGAAGCTAAGTAGTTCCATGCAGACCAAGCGCTTTTACGAACGGGCATTTGGCTGGTGTCAGTGTGAAGTAGCGCGCGATTTCGCTGATAAGGGAATGCGCTCAACAGTCTTTTCTCTTCTGGTGTTGCATCGGCCAGCATCTCAAGTGTTTGATCGGCATGGCATGCAAAAACGACCTGGTCGAAACGGCGCCTTTGACCGTGGTGATCGATCAGGGTAACCCCCTCATTATCTCGCTCAACGCGGTGGACACGTGCATTTAATATCACACCATCCCCTAACTGCTCAGCAACCTTGTTAACGTATTGACGGCTGCCGCCAATCACCGTTCGCCATTGTGGACGATCTTTCACTTGAACCAGTCCATGATTCATACAGAATCGCATGAAGGTCTCTGCCGGGTAGTCCAACATCTTATCCATGGGTGTTGACCAGATGGCTGCACTCATCGGGAGAAGGTGCTCATTAATAAACGTTTGACTGTAACCCTCACGAGCCAAAAGTTGACCAAGCGTTAATTCGGAAAGACTAGGGTCGTTGTGGAGTCGATCGGAGTCCTTGTAAAAAGTCAGGATCTCACGGAGAAGTCCCCAGTGCTTAAATGATAGTAGGTTTCGACGTTGTGCAAAGAAACCACCCAAGCCAGAACCGCTGTACTCCACTTTGCCTTTCTCAAGTGAAACGCCAAATGTCATGTCGGTATCGGTGGTGTCAACATTAAGATGTTTAAAGAACTCGACTAGGTTCGGATAGTTAACCGGATTGAACACTATGAACCCTGTATCAACCGGAACTGCCCCCTCTGGAGTGTTAACCTCAACGGTATTTGAGTGGCCGCCAAGACGGTCATCTTTTTCAAAAAGTGAAACGTTGTGTCGTTTACTTAGTAACCAAGCTGCGGATAATCCTGAAATACCAGAACCGATAACTGCAATATTCAATGGTTTGATGTGCCTTACGTTCATTATTGAGTCCATGCATAAATAGGCTTGAACTGCATTACGAACAGTCTACCTTGATAGATCAAAATATGTCGGTTATTTTCAAATAATTGGCTATTAGTCAACAATTGCTATTTACTGTTCAATCAGTGATCCATTTATTAACCCTCTAACGTAGAGTGTGCGATGACAGATAATATATCCGAGGAAACTGATGTGACTGCAGCAGTGGCAATAGCGGAGCAAAAAAAGAAGAAGGAGCGAGACGCTTGGTCAGACTTGCTCGCATCGCTTTCTGAAACCCGCAGTAAAGTGGATTTCAGCCGCTTATACGAACATTTTGCACCCAGAGTAAAAGCCTACATTATCCGATTCGGCATGCCAGTAGCGGCCGCTGAAGAGCTTACGCAAGAATCTATGTTGGCTGTCTGGCGTAAATCACATCTGTACACGCGCAGCAAAGCCAGTGCGAGTACATGGATTTTTACTTTAGCGAGAAACCAATGCATCGATCGACTTCGTAGAGAAAAAGCGGTCGAGTATGAGTTGCCTGAAGAAGAGATTGATCCCGATCAACGTCATTATGGTGAGCATGCTGTTCTTGAAGAGAGAATGAGTGGGGCCATTTCCAAATTGCCTGAAGCTCAGGCACAGGTTCTCTACCTTTCTTATTATGAAGGTAAGAGTCATTCAGAAATTTCCGAGCAGTTAGGTATACCGCTCGGCAGCGTTAAATCGAGATTGAGATTGGCTTTCAGCAAACTCAAAGCTCATTGGGGAGAAGAAGAGTGAAAATTAGTCATCATCTTGACGATGCAACCCTTATGTCACGTGCCGCTGGCGCGCTGTCTGAAGGTATGACACTGTTAGTTGATAGTCATCTTCACTGGTGCAAGACGTGTCAAACTAGAGCTTGGGAAGCAGAGTGTATCGGCGGTGATATGCTTGCCCGCATTGAGCCACAAGCTATGAGTGAAGGATCGCTGGACTCTATTCTCGGTATGCTTGACGGCAGCGAAGAGATCGTTGCTGAGCGATCTGTTAAAGCTCAAGGCAGTCAAGAAGTTCCTGAGCCTCTTGCGCAAGTCGTAGGTTCTGATTTAGACGCTATCGATTGGAAACGTTTAGGCCCAGGTGTGCAGCACTTCGATTTTAATTTCCCGGGTGAAGGTGCTTGCCGTCTTTTAAGAATACAGCCAGGTGTATCTATTCCTCATCATACCCACAAGGGTAATGAGCTAACGATGATTCTTCGCGGTTCATACAGTGATGATATGGGGCGCTTCTGCCAGGGGGATGTTACGGATCTGGATGAAGAGATTAAGCACCAGCCGATTGTCGATACTGGTTCAGAGTGTATCTGTTTGATCGCTACTGAAGCTCCGTTGAAGTTTACAGGTATTATGGGTCGTCTAGCACAGCCATTTATTGGTCTTTAATACATTACTGATTCAAGAAGACCGGTTGTATAGCCGGTCTTTTTTTTGGGAAAAAATATGAACATCGTATGGTTTCGTAACGATCTTAGAGTGGCAGCAAACCCTGCATTAGAGGCTGCGCAAAGTAATGGATTGGCCACGGTAGCACTCGTCTGCCTTACACCTGATAGCTGGTCAGGGCACAACGAATCCCCTCTGCGTATGGGGTTGTGGCGAGACCGGCTATTGCAAGTAAAAGGCGAGCTTGAATCACTTAACGTCCCATTGAAAGTGATTGAAGCAGGTCACTTTGATCGCTGTGCCAGTGCCATCAAAGATCTGGCTATAGAATTATCGGCAACTCATCTTTTTTTCAATCATGAGTATCCGCTGAATGAGCGGTTGCGCGATGAGGCGGTGGTTGCTTCCCTTCAACCAGATGTCCGCTGTCAGGGTTTTCATGGTGAGGTGATTATTCCTCCAGGAGAGGTTAAAACTCAAACCGGAACAGACTTTAAAGTGTACACGCCGTTTTCTCGTGCCTGGCGGGCAGCCCTGCCTCGATTTGACTACCCCATTAAAGCGATGAACAGACCCTTTCCAGAAACTTCTCATCAATCTGATCAGCTCCCAGAAGATTTAGGCTGGCTTCCATTGGCTTATGATCAAGCGTTATGGCCTGTTGAGACGGATGCAATCCGTGAGCGTGTCTACGAATTTGTGCGTGAGCGTGAGTTGGATTACAAAGAAAACCGTGATTTTCCGGCCATTAACGGTACCTCAAAGTTATCTCCCTATCTGACCATTGGCGCTGTCTCGCCCCTCCAGCTGATGCATGTTCAAAGGCAAGAGCGTGAGGGTGAAGGTTGGTTAGAGAGTAGTTGGCTTAATGAAATCATTTGGCGAGAGTTCTATCGTCATCTATCGGTCGCGTTTCCAGATCTTTCTAAACTTGAACCCTTTAGGCCAGAAACAGAGCAGAAAATTCAGTGGTTAGATCGTGAGCCTCTATGGCATGCCTGGTGTCAGGGTGAGACGGGATTCCCGATTGTAGATGCAGCGATGAAACAGCTGTTAACGACAGGGTGGATGCATAATCGATTGCGAATGGTTGTGGCCAGCTTTTTGACTAAATTGATTGGTATTGATTGGCGACGTGGCAAGAAGTTCTTTATGGAGCATCTGATCGACGCTGATTTTCCCTCAAACAATGGTGGTTGGCAGTGGTCTGCTTCGGTTGGGGCAGATGCTGCACCCTATTTCCGTATTTTCAACCCAACCGCGCAAAGCGAGAAGTTTGATGCCCAAGGTGAATTCCTAGTGAAGTGGTTGCCTGAGCTGGCAGCGCTCCCACCTAAAGAGCGTCACAAGCCCGGTGCAGGGCAGGCATTGGGTCGTCCGGCGCCGATCATTGATTACTCTCTTGAGCGAAAACGCGCGTTGGATGCTTATAAAGAGAGCTAGGATCTGGCACACTTCTTTCCAAGTTTTTTGGGAGAGTGTAAATGGATTGGGAAAGACTGCTAACGCGTAAACGTTATGGTCATGATGAGGTGGAATTGGCTGAACAGGGCCGCAGTCACTTCCACAAAGATCATGACAGAATCATTTTTAGTAGTGCTTTCCGTCGCTTGGGTCGTAAGACACAAGTTCACCCTATGTCTCTTAACGACCATATTCACACTCGTCTGACTCACTCCATTGAGGTTGGCAGTCTTGGGCGAAGTCTGGGTATACGTGCCGGTGAGTTAATTGCTGATCAGTTGCCCAAAGGGATATCCCCCGATGATTTGGGGATGATTGTTCAGTCTGCCTGTCTTGCTCACGATATTGGTAATCCTCCTTTCGGTCATGCTGGTGAGTACGCTATTCGAGATTGGTTCCGCCAGCGTCAAGAAGACGAGCGATTCTCCCAGCTCTCTGAGGGTGAATTTTTAGATCTCAAAACCTTTGAAGGTAATGCCCAGGGGCTGAGGGTTGTCACTAAGATCGAAAACCATCTGTTTGATGGTGGTTTGCGTTTAACCTATCCAACTCTAGGGACGCTTTTGAAATACCCTTGGACTGCCCGTCATGGCGGTAAAAAGGGCAAGTTCAGTTGTTATCAATCGGAGCTTCCTTTGGTCGCTTCACTAGCAAAAGATCTTGGCTTGCCAAAGCTTGATGAGGATCGCTGGGCGCGTCACCCTTTAAATTTCCTAATGGAGGCAGCTGATGATATCTGCTATGCCATATTGGATCTGGAAGATGCTATTGAGCTTAATCTGCTCAGCTTCGATGAGGTCAAGCCTATCTTGCTGACACTTTGCGGTGATCTTGAGTTTGACGATGAAATTTTTGCGACTCAGGCCTCTGCACGACGTAAGATTTCGGCGCTTCGTGGTCGAGCCATGGAGAATATGGTCGACTCGGCGGTGCAGGTATTCGCCGATCAGCTGCCTGAGATTATGTCCGGTCATTATGAAGGCGAACTGCTCAGTGATGGCGATCCGATGGTCAGGGACGGATTGGCTTCCGCGAAGCGTATAGCACAGGAGCGGGTGTTCCCAGATAACCGCAAAGCCGAGTTAGAGGTAGGTGCTTACACAATTCTCGGTGTGCTGGTAGAAGCCTTTATCGAAGCAGTCTGGGAACAGCATGTAAAACGGGGTGAAGATCTCTGTTACCGCAGTGAAAAGATTATCGGGCTAATGGGTATTCACGCCCCTGCATCCGGTGAGTCTCTCTATAATGGTTACATGCGTGCTTTGGATTTTATCAGTGGTATGACGGACTCTTATGCAAGCTATCTTGCTCGACAGATCGGTGGAGGAATAAAGGTTTAACATGGCATCACTTCAAGATCAGCTAAGTCGTCTTGTCTATAGCACGGAAAAAGGGGATCTCTGCCCGGATTGTGGTGAGGCGTTATCGGCTTGTATCTGCTCAGAGCAGGCGGAGCAAACGCGCATTGCTGCAATGGATGGGGTGGTTCGTATCCGTCGTGAAACCTCTGGTCGTAAAGGTAAGGCTGTCACCACCATTTCCGGCGTACCCAGAGTTGAGTCTGAGTTAAAGAAGCTTCTGAAAACGCTGAAACAGGGGTGCGGTTCTGGTGGTGCTGTTAAAGAAGGGGTGATTGAAATTCAAGGGGATCACCGCGACAAACTAAAAACCCTCCTAGAAAAAGAGGGTTTTACCGTCAAACTTGCGGGTGGTTAAAGACCGATCGCTCGTTCCGAAAGCGCCAGTTCCATGCGTGCTCGCAGAAGAGAGTAGAGCTGAATTGCGGCATCAATCTCCTCTTTGCGGTTCGTTAGACTCTCAATGTTTAAGCCAAGGGGTAGATCCAGTTCAGCACAGGATTCCAGAATCATCTGCAAATTGGTGTAACAAATCTTGATAGACTCTTTGAGTGGCTGGTCTGCGTCCAATATACGGTAACTGGTTGCCTCTGGTACCGAGATTCCTAGCCACTGCATAAACTCGAGTGTCTTCTCGCTACCACAAGGGGTGAAGGTCAAAATGACGCGTGCTGGTTCCATATCGAGCTGTTTGCAGCGTCGTGCATAGGAGGTCAGCATGTCGATGGTCGCTTGTGCGTTATAAACCGCTTGCGAGATGAAAAAGTGACAGCCTTCTTTCTGCTTGGTCACCATGCGCTCATGTTCATCGCCTTTCTTTTGATGGCGCTCAGCGATACAGACGCCACCCAAAGCGATCGATTTATGTGACTCTTCCAGAGACTGATAAGCGTCATTAAGACTGAACTTGTAGTCACCTTCAGAGGAGGGGGCGCCCACCAATACAATATTATTCTGGTGGTAAGTCTCTGTCGTCTCTTCTAACCACTCTTCAAACTCTAGTCGGCTGCCCTGAGCAACACTGTTGTAAGTGATGGTGCCGCAGCCGCTTTTTTCGTGCAGTAACTTAGCGTAGTGGCGTGGGTCACGAGTTTGGGCAAAAGGAAATGGACGTGGTGTATCGATACGAGTGCTTTCGTCCTGAATGTCATAAACAATGATGCCATCGAACGAGATTCGATCGAGTCGCTCCAGCAGCTTGTCAGCAATGCCTGACATCACTTCATCGTCGGTGCCCATTTTAGGTGGGGTCGTTCCGATGACATAAACCCCTTGGTCTGTACCGATTAATTTGTCCTGAAGTGAGCAGCTCATCTCTATTCCAATTGCTTCTTAAAAGTTGGGTCTAGTATAAACGTGAGTGGATTTCATGAAAATTGCATATCCCATGAAATTTTTTTCTTAGGATATGCATGGCGTTCAATTTAGAGCTTTCGGACAACGTTAACGCCGTCTCGCAGAGTCAGAAAGACGTTTTCTACCTCCGGGTCCTCTGCTATCAGTCGGTTCGTCTCCACTAACACATCATCGATCTCGGATTCTGGCTGTATCACTTTGCCAGACCAAAGCACGTTATCAAGTACGATTAAACCGCCTGGACGAGTCAGCTCTTTAACCTTTAGATAGTAGTTTAGGTAGTTGCGTTTATCGGCATCAATGAAGGTGAAATCCAAGGGACCATCTAGCTGATCTGCCAGAGTCTCAAGAGTGTCGATGGCGGGTCCAAAAATGACTTCGATTTTTTTGCCGTGTTCACTTCGTTCATAGAAAGTTTTGGCGAAATCGATCGCTCGGGGATTGGTTTCACAACAGATAAGCTTGCCATCTTCAGGCATGCCTTCGGCAATAGATAGCGCCGAGTAGCCAGTGAACATGCCGATTTCAAGAGCACGCTTGGGTTGCGTAATCGCTGAGAGCATCTTAAGTGTTCGGCCGACTAATCGACCGGACAGCTTTTGTGGCCACCCCATATTTTGGTTGGTTTGGTCGATCAG
>CATEEE010000180.1 GCA_949499045.1 Marinobacterium sp. xm-d-530
AACGATATCTGCACACTCAACCCGTTGGCTGTCAAAATTGGGGAGCAGTATTTTGTTCGCTCCATCCAGTCCATTGAGCCTGATTCTAGCCTAACCTTCTTTTGCGCAATGGAGAACGGAATCGCGTTAACACTGATGCAGCCCAAAAATTTAAAAGAGGATCTCATCGACTTATTCAACGGAATTGAGAGTCGCATTGGTAAGCCACAAATAGTGATTGGCTGTGACTGTTTCTTACGGCGCAGAGAAGCAGAACTTAAGAGCGAAGATCAACAAGTTTCCGAACTACTCAAAGCCTTTAATGTGATTGGCTTGAATACTTATGGCGAACAATTCTCGGGCATGCATATTAATCAGACCTTTACAGCGGTCGCCATTGGACAGAGACGGTTACATGAGTCAGTCTGAACTGGAAGCAGCTCAAAAAGAGAACGCCAAGCTTCGCAAGATCAACCAAGCATTGATAGAACGACTGGAGTCAGGCGCGGTTCAACTGGCCAACCCCTACTCCGCCTTTGAACACTCTGTCACTCTGGCTGAGCAGGTACGTGAGAGAACCGATGCACTCAATCAGGCATTGGAAAAGCTAAATGTAAGCCATAGAGAGTTAAGTGAAGCCAATCAAGTAGCAGAACAAGCAAACCTCTCTAAAACCAAATTTTTAGCGGCGGTTAGTCACGACCTATTACAACCCCTGAATGCCGCGAGACTGTTTGCCACAACTCTCACTGAGCAACCCTTGGATGATCGTCCAAAGTCATTGGTCGATTCTCTGAGTCGTTCGCTCAACGATGTAGAGAACCTTTTGAGGACGCTGGTCGATATATCAAAGCTTGATGCAGGGGTTGTCCATGCGGATAAAACTGATATTCGAGTAGCGCCAATATTGGAGCAACTTTCAACGGAATTTAGGACTGCGGCTAAGTATGCAGGACTGAGGTTTAAACATCGCACCTGCAACGCATGGGTACACAGTGACTCGCTACTACTGATTCGCCTTCTGCGTAATCTATTAACCAACGCAATCCGCTATACCAAATCAGGGGGTGTATTACTCTCAGCAAGACGGCGTGGCACAAAGCTGCTTATACAAGTCTGGGACACTGGGGAAGGCATAAGCCAAGAGGATCAGAGCACCATCTTTGAAGAGTTCAAGCGACTACCCAATGCCGACAAAGCACACGACAAAGGTCTGGGCCTTGGCCTGTCGATCGTCGATAAGATAGCAAAAGTGCTAGGCCATACTTTGACTGTGACATCAACATTGGGCAAGGGGTCAGTTTTCAGTCTAGAGATACCAATTTTAAATAGAGGGCAGGAGCCAGCGGCCAATCAAAGCCACCTCCAACCGTCACTTCCCTCATCCCTTCAGGGCAAACAGATCCTAGTAATCGATAATGATGCCACTATTTGTGAAGCTATGAGTCAGCTTCTAATTCACTGGGGGGCCGAGGTAATGACCTCATTGAACGGTGAGGAGTTAGAGAAAGAGCTCGATTTCGGAAGCGTTGATCTATTAATCGTGGATTACCATTTGGATCAGGGTAACGGTATTGATCTCGCCAAGCGTTTACTTGGAGAGACGTCTATCGATATCCCGGTATTAGTCGTCACTGCTAACCATAGCCAGACACTCAATGAGACCATTCGCCGCGAGGGCTTTAGCTTGCTGCACAAGCCCCTAAAACCTCTTCTTTTTAGACAGCGTTTACGACAACTGCTGGGTTAAAGATAGATCGAAAAGTCGATGGACGATGCCTGATTAGCCGCCTGAACACGGTTTTCCACACCCAATCGGCGGAGTATTTCAGAGACATGTGTCTTGATCGTACTCTCTGATAAGTTAAGCGCTTCCCCAATTTGCTTGTTTGAGCGCCCTTGAGCAAGCTGCTCTAGAACCAAAAGCTGCTTTCGAGTCAGGGCTTTAAGCATGTCATGCAGTTGGTGGCCATCGCTCTGCTGGAGTGATGTTTGCCGCAATAGTTCTGCAGGCATGTAGAGATCACCTGCCAACATCTGCTCTATCGCTTGCCCTAATGCTTGCTTTGGTAAGGACTTAGGGACGTAGCCAACCGCTCCTAGTGCTAACGCCTGGAGTACTAACTGTTTGTTCTCTTCTGCAGAGACAATGGCAACCGCAACATCTGGATAGTGTGATCGAATATGTTGCAATCCAGACAAGCCATGCACCCCAGGCATATTGAGATCCAGCAAAATAAGATCAGGTGAGTGTTCTTGAATCAGCTGATCAACCTCAGAGAATTGACCACACTCTGAGACTTTTTCTTGAGGGTAGAGATCGATTAATACGTTAACGACCGCCTCTCTGTAGAGTGGATGGTCATCAACGACAAGGAACTGATAGGAATGCATCGAATTAAGCTTCTCGAATCATTCCAATATGAGAAATACCGCACTCGTCATAGATTTCCCCATAGGATTGAAAACCAAAACGCTGATAAAACGCCTCAACGGGCGTTTGCGCCGATAAACGAATAGCCTTTCCAGGCGCACGCTCTTGCAGGATTTTAATGGCTTCTTCTGTAAGGGTGTTTGCAAACCCTTTTCCTCTTTCGCTCTTTGGCACTAGAACTCGACCAATTGAGCACTCTGCGTAGACCTGATGCGGCAGAAACAGTCTAGCGTAAGCAATAAGCTCACCCTGATCATTCTCCAACCAGAGATGGAGGGCAATCTGATCTTTATCGTCAAGATCTTCGCAACGGCAACTCTGCTCCAGAAAAAAGACATTCGAACGGTGCTGCATAATCTTGTAGAGCTGACTGGTCGACAACTCGTCAAAAGATTTAATAAAACGTTTTGGGGTCACTTCATACTCCTTAACAAGGCATCAATTCTAGCACTACTTTTCCACATGCCACATTGCTCTTACAAAAACGGTACTTTAGTACCAATTAAAAAGAGCCTATCGGCCGATAGGGATATGAACAGAGCTTCTTCATAGTGTAATCAGGCTAATCAATAGCCCCTCGACTAAAAAAACAAATGAGGATTCTTCGATGATCTATGCAAATCCAGGCAGCGCTGGCGCTGTTGTCTCTTTCAAAGCAAAATACGGTAACTACATTGGCGGCCAATGGGTAGACCCTGTGAAAGGCCAATATTTCACAAACCACACTCCCGTTAACGGTGAAGCGATTTGTGAAATCCCACGTTCGACTGAAGAGGATATCAATCTTGCGATTGATGCTGCTGAAGCCGCTAAAGACGCCTGGGGTACTGCATCGGTTACTGAACGCTCAAATCTGTTGTTAAAAATTGCAGACGTCATCGATGCTAACAGTGAAATGCTTGCGGTTGCTGAAACCTGGGACAACGGTAAAGCCGTTCGTGAAACTCTAGCAGCCGATATCCCACTCTCTTCAGACCATTTCCGCTACTTTGCAGGCTGTATCCGCGCTCAAGAAGGCAGCATTGGTGAGATTGATAACAAAACAGTTGCCTACCACTTCCACGAACCACTCGGTGTCGTTGGACAAATCATTCCTTGGAACTTCCCACTGCTTATGGCCGCTTGGAAACTAGCTCCTGCTCTGGCTGCTGGTAACTGTGTGGTTCTTAAACCTGCCGAGCAGACACCTGCCTCTATCTTAGTTCTTATGGAGCTGATTGGTGACCTTCTACCAGCGGGCGTTCTTAATATTGTTAACGGCTTCGGTGAGGAGGCTGGTCAAGCACTGGCGAGCAGCAAACGCATTGCTAAGATCGCCTTTACGGGCTCTACACCTGTTGGCTCACACATCATGAAATGTGCAGCCGAAAATATCATTCCTTCAACGACTGAGCTAGGCGGTAAATCACCTAACATCATCTTCTCTGATGTTATGAATGCTGAACCTGAGTTTATCAGCAAAACGGTTGAGGGTGCCGTACTGGCATTCTTCAACCAAGGTGAAGTGTGTACTTGTCCATCACGCCTCCTTGTACAAGAGGATATCGCTGACGAGTTCCTGGCAATGGTTGTGGAACGTGCTAAACAGATTAAACGTGGCAACCCTCTTGATACAGACACTATGGTTGGCGCTCAGGCATCACAAGAGCAGTTCGATCGCATTCTTAACTACCTACAGATCGGTCGTGATGAGGGTGCTGAAGTATTGATGGGCGGTGATGTTCATGCTGTGGATGGAGATCTATCCAAAGGCTACTACATTCAACCAACCCTTCTTAAAGGCAGCAATGACATGCGCGTCTTCCAAGAGGAGATCTTTGGACCGGTTGTCTCTGTGTGTACCTTTAAAGATGAGGCAGAAGCACTGGCCATCGCTAACGATACTGCATTTGGTCTCGGTGCCGGTGTTTGGACTCGAGATACAAATGTTCAATACCGTATGGGACGCGGCATCCAAGCCGGCCGTGTATGGATGAACTGTTACCACCTCTATCCTGCTCACGCAGCATTTGGTGGCTACAAGAAATCAGGTGTTGGCCGTGAAACGCACAAGATGATGCTGGATCACTACCAACAGACCAAGAACATGCTTATCAGTTATGACATTAACCCACTGGGTTTCTTCTAACGCTTCCAAAGTGATTGCCCCCGTCAGGGGGCTTTTTTTTGTTTGCCAGCCCCGCTAGACAAACACAAAAAAGCCGGCTAAATACGCCGGCTTTCTGTTTTACAGCAGCGAATTACGCGTCGTAGGGATCACGTAAAACGATGGTTTCAACACGATCAGGGCCCGTCGATACGATATCGATGGGTGTTTCCATTAGCTCTTCAAGCTTAGCGATGTAAGCGCGAGCATTCTCTGGCAACTGCTCAAGAGTCTGAGCACCGATCGTCGACTCGCTCCAACCGGGCACAGACAGGTACTGTGGAGTCACCTTTTCGTAGTCTTCACTGCCATTTAAAGAGTAAACATCGTTACCTTCAGCGTCTTTGTAGCCTGTACAGATCTTGATCTCTTCTAGGCCATCTAAGACGTCGAGTTTAGTCAGACAGATACCGGATACTGAGTTCACTTGAATCGCATGCTTGAGAGCCACTGCGTCAAACCAACCACAACGACGTGCGCGACCTGTAGTTGAACCAAATTCATGGCCACGCTCAGCCAAACGTTGGCCGATTTCACAATCCAATTCAGTTGGGAAAGGACCCCCACCAACACGTGTAGTGTAAGCTTTGGTAATACCTAGGATGTAATCTAGGTAGAGTGGCCCAAAACCAGAACCAGTTGAAGTACCCCCTGCAGTCGTATTCGAAGAGGTTACGTATGGGTACGTACCGTGGTCGATATCAAGCAAAGAGCCCTGCGCGCCTTCAAACATGATGTTTTGACCCGCTTTACGCATTTCATGCAGTTTGGCGGTCACATCCACAACAAGCGGAAGAAGCTCTTCTGCCATTTCGAAACATTCTTGAAGTACCGCTTCGTAGCTAACGGGTTCTACTTTGTAGTAGTTCTCTAACATGAAGTTATGGTACGCCATCACCTCTTCAAGCTTCTTAGCGAACATCTCGCGATCCTGAAGATCTCCAAGACGCAGACCACGACGAGATACTTTATCTTCGTATGCAGGACCGATACCACGACCTGTTGTACCGATTTTGGCATTACCGCGAGCGATCTCACGCGCCTGATCCAATGCAATGTGGTAAGGAAGAATCAATGGGCAAGCAGGGCTAAGACGTAGACGTTCACGAACAGGAACACCGGTCTCTTCTAGCTGCTTCATCTCTTTTAACAGAGCGTGCGGAGACAGCACAACACCGTTACCGATCAAACACTGAACGTTTTCACGAAGAATGCCTGAAGGAATTAGGTGAAGGACGGTTTTTTCGCCATCGATTACCAGTGTGTGGCCCGCATTATGTCCGCCTTGAAAGCGAACAACCGCTGATGCTTTATCTGTTAGAAGGTCAACGATTTTACCCTTGCCCTCGTCACCCCATTGGGTACCGAGAACTACGACGTTTTTGCCCATTAGTATCTCAACTATTCGTTTACTTAGAGAGTGGTAACAATCCACTCAGAATTTTCTTTAACCAGACGACGATTGCAGTGCGCTGGCGCTGCCGCATTGTCTAGCTCATAAACCACTCGTTCACCCTGCGCACGCAGTTCTGCGACGGCTAGGACCAACGATGAATCTTCCATTTTAGGCGCTAAAATCGCCAAGCCTGGCTGTGGCACTTCATTAAGGGCCAACGTAACCAGTGTCTTTAGATCCGCACTGAAGCCAGTCGCAGGACGCGCACGACCGAAGTCCGCACCGATCTGGTCATAACGCCCACCTTTGGCTAATGCTTGGCCAAACTTAGGTGAGTAAGCTGCGAACACAACCCCTGTATGGTAGCTATAACCGCGTAGCTCCCCTAGATCGATATAGATACCGATCGATGGGTGCGCTGTTTTAACACGATCGGCAATCGCCGCAACGTGATCGATCGCTGCAAGAATGGCAGCGTTGTCAGCAAACAGTTCGCGTGCTCGCTTCAGTGCCTGCTCTGAGCCATTTAAAGTACCTAAAGCAGCCAATTTGTTTTTGACCGCGTCTGACTGATCCAGATGCGCGACAAATTGTGTGAGCTCAGGCAACGCCTTACGCTCTAAAATATCGATGTAGTTGGTAATTTCTGACTCAGAGAGACCCGCTTCAGCCACTAATTCAGTGAACACACCAACATGACCAAGATCTAAGTTGATTGCCCCTTTGACGCCGACCTGAACCAATGTATCCAGCATCAGAGCGATGACTTCTGCATCACTATCCACGCCTTCGTGTCCAAACAGTTCTGCACCGATCTGCATTGGATTGCGCGATGCCAACATATTAACCGCACGAGTGTGGAGTACTGAACCGCAGTAACAAAGTCGACTGACACCATCTGAACGCAGACGGTGTGCATCAATACGCGCGACTTGTGGGGTGATATCTGCTCGAATACCCAGCATGTGACCAGAAGTCTCGTCGGTCACTTTGAAGGTACGCAGACCTAAGTCGCCCCCTACACCCGTCAAAAGTGACTCTAGGTGTTCAGCGACGGGTGGCATCACTAATTCGTAACCCCAGCCATGAAACAGATCCAACACTCGACGACGAACCAGCTCAACCTCGCGCGCAACGGGAGGGAGCAACTCTTTCATACCGTCAGGAAGTAGCCAGCGATCAGCCAACGCCATTATAAAAAACTCCGATACTCTTTATTTAGAAAGTATGAGTAGTGCAGTGCCTATTAACATAGAGGCCAGACCAAAAGCTCGAAGGGTCTTATCATTCACCATCGCCAGCTGACTCACCATAGAGCGCCAGCGGTGTGGATAGAGAAATGGAATGATCCCCTCTATCACTAAAACCAAACAAAATGCGAGCCAAAGCTCGTGCCAAAATTCGGACATATTAAGTACTGCTAAATCACAAAAAAACCGGGGGTCACCCGGTTAATGAATTTTAACACGAAAACGGGTGCCAATGGCACCCGCTTTTTAACCCGACCTTGGTTTAGTTGGTCGCGTTTGGAGATGCATTCTTGAGGTAACGGAAGAACTCACTGTCTGGTTTCAGAAGCAGTACATCAGACCCGTTCTTGAATGACTCTTTGTAGGCAAACAGACTGCGGTAGAAAGAGTAGAATTCACTATCTTCGTTAAACGCATCTGCATAGATACGAGCCGCTTCTGCATCACCCTCGCCTCGAGTCACTTCAGACTCACGGTAAGCGTTTGCTAAGATAACGGTGCTTTGACGGTCTGCATCTGCACGAATACCTTCTGCAAGCTCTTGACCACGTGAACGCAGCTCACGTGCAAGACGTTCACGCTCTGTACGCATACGTTGGTAAACAGAGTTCGAGACCTCTGAAGGTAGGTCGATACGTTTAACACGAACGTCAATCACGCTTAGACCAAGCTCTTGTTCACTGAGCTCTGTCAAAGATGATACAACCGTATCCATCACCTCTTCGCGCTCACCAGAGACAACCTCTGTTAAGGTGCGAGTACCAAACTGGTTACGCAGACTGGTTTCAATACGAGTCGACAAAAGATCTGCAGCACGGAACGAATCACCCGATGTTGCAGTGTAGTACTTCTCTACATCAGAGATAATCCATTTGACGTATGAGTCAACGACTAGACGTTTTTTCTCTAATGTAAGGAACGACTGTGGACGAGTATCCAAGGTTTGTACACGCGCATCGAATTTACGAACGGTGTTCACAAACGGAATTTTAAAGTGAAGACCTGGTCTTAGATCGGCCTCAACCACTTCACCAAACTGCAGCTTAACGCCACGTTCAGTCTCTTTCACGATGTAGACCGAGTTACTAACAATCAACAACACCAATAAGGCAAGTACCGATGTAAACATCGAAGTCGGTTTCATATTAACGACCCTCCCGTAATGTACTATTGCTTGAGCTGCCTATTCGGTTGATCACCTGCTGAGTTAGCTCACGCATGCTAGAGTCATCCAAACGCACAGAGCGTGAAGAGCTTGCAATATTATCAGCTTGACGCTTCATCAACTGATCTAGAGGTAGGTACATCATGTTATTACCACCATCAACATCAACCATCACCTTAGGTGTTTTACCCAACACCTCTTGCATCATGTCGATGTAGAGACGTTCACGAGTGACACCCGGAGCCATCTGGTAGGCTTGAAGTAATGATGTGAAACGATCAGCTTCACCGCTTGCACGAGCAACGACTTCCTCTTTGTAAGCGTTCGCTTCTTCGATCACGCGCTGGGCAGTACCACGAGCTTCCGGAACGATACCATTCGCGTACGTTTCTGCTTCGTTTTTAACACGTTGCTCATCCTCACGCGCTTTGATTACGTCATCAAAAGCATCCTGTACCTGCTGTGGTGCGGTTGCGTTTTTGATGTTTACACGTGACAGAGCCAGACCCGTGCCGTAGCTATCCATGTAGCTCTGCAGACGTGCTTCAACCTGTGTCGCCAGAATCTCACGACCTTCGGTCAATATACCGTCAAGGTTAGTTGAGCCAACCGTGTGGCGTAGCGATGATTCGGACGCATGTGACAAGCTGGTTTCAGGGTCACGAACGTTCAGGATAAACGCTCGAGGATCACTGATCACATATTGGACTGTCATCTCAACGTTTACGATGTTCTCATCACGAGTCAGCATCAAGGAGCCGTGGTCATGAGTACGCACTCGAGTGACGTTCACCTTAGTGACTTCATCAATCAGCGGCGGATTCCACTGCAGACCAGGCTGAACAGTCTCATGGTACTTACCAAGGCGCAGAACAACGCCACGCTCTTGTTGGTCGACTGTGTAGAAACCAAAGCCAGCCCAAGCAACAACAACCACCAAAGCAATAATGCCGAAGAAACCTGCACCAGGTCCTTTAACATCACCACCATTAGAACCACCAGAACCTCCTGAGCGTTTACCGCCAAAGATTGAGTTCAAGCGTTCTTGCAGCTTTTGCAATGCTTCATCTAGATCGGGTGGTCCCTGTTCAGGGCCACCTGATCCACCACGGCGGCCATTATTGCCACCAGAGTTCCATGGATCCTGGTTGTCTTTACGACCACCGGGCTCATTCCAAGCCATAGTATTGCTCCATTACTTTATAAATCTAAAACAAGCTTAGCTTGTTACCACTGCTCTTCTTCAGCCGGCAGATATCGCTCATGCGGAATATCTAAACGACTTAAAATCTTTCTTAGCTCCTTCTCTTGGAGCCTTACTTCTAACTTAATACGACCGTCATCGGTAAACTGTTCATCGACCACCGCGTTTTGTTCAAACAACATCGCTCTGAACTGACCTTGGCTATGATCCAGTTCCACAATCTCATGAAACATATCATTAGCCAAACGTTCGCGCAGCGCTTGAACAAGAAGGTCTGTACCAACACCCGTTCTAGCCGACAACCATACACGAACCGGTATGCCTTGATCGTCTCGATCGATACGAGGCTCTAGCCCCTCATGCTGATCGATCTTATTGTAGACTTCCAGTGTAGGAACCTCATCCGCTCCTATCTCATGCAACACATTATTTACTTGAGCAATGTGTTCACGACGCTCCTCATCAACCGCATCAATGACATGCAGAAGAAGGGTTGCTTCAACTGTCTCTTGAAGGGTCGCACGAAACGACTCTACTAGTTTATGGGGGAGGTCTCGGATAAATCCAACCGTATCCGCCAAAATAACTGAACCAATATCATTCAGCTCTAGCTTTCTAAGCGTAGGATCCAGTGTCGCGAACAGCTGGTCAGCCGCATACACGTCCGCTTCGGTAATTCGATTAAAAAGAGTCGATTTACCGGCATTCGTGTAACCCACGAGTGAGAGTGTCGGAATCTCTGCACGGGCACGTGCTCGACGCCCCTGTTCACGTTGCTTACGAACTTTTTCTAAACGACCCGTTATCGCTTTAATTCGGGCGCGCAGTAGACGACGGTCTGTCTCAAGCTGGGTTTCACCAGGACCACGCAGGCCAATACCACCCTTTTGGCGCTCAAGGTGAGTCCAGCCTCTGATCAGGCGAGTCGACATATGTTCAAGCTGAGCTAACTCAACCTGAAGTTTACCCTCATGAGTTAGAGCTCGTTGCGCGAAAATATCAAGAATAAGACCCGTTCGATCAAGCACGCGACACTCGATTTCACGTTCTATGTTGCGTTCTTGGCCAGGGGTTAGAGAATGATCAAATATAACCAGCTTGGCATCGTGAAGGCGCACGAGCTCTGCAAGCTCTTCAACCTTACCTTTGCCTAAAAAGAATTTTGAACTGGGTTCGGAGCGAGTCCCGAAGAGATACTCAACGGGATCAGCACCGGCAGAGAGAGCCAGCTCTTCTAACTCTCTTGGATTGTCATTCGCGTTAGGTCCAGGAAAATCAATGTGGACGAGAATCGCTGTCTCGCCCGATTCGGGACGATCGAAAAACAATTAGAAACCTCAGTCAGCTGGCTTTTCGTCAACCTGAGGGAGTTTTACAGGGCGAGATGGAACAACTGTCGAAACAGCGTGCTTGTAAACCATCTGGCTAACCGTGTTTTTAAGCAGAATGACAAATTGATCGAAAGACTCAATTTGACCTTGTAGCTTGATGCCGTTCACTAGGAAGATTGATACGGGAACGCGCTCTTTGCGCAAAACGTTCAAGTAAGGGTCTTGTAGGGTTTGCCCTTTTGACATAGTAATCACCTTTAGAATAATGGTTATTAAGAATCTACGACCGCCGCCCAAAACTTCAGGCTCGAGACAATCCTCGATACAGCCACTACGTAGAAAGAAAATGATATTAGATTCGTGGAATCAATGCCAAAGTTTTCTTAAAAAGATTTCCAGACAAGGGGTCAATGACCTCTGCACCTTGCCAACTCCGTAGCCAGGTCATCTGGCGCTTAGCTAGCTGACGCGTCGCAACCAATCCTTTGTGGTGCATCTCTTGCCAGTCCAATTCGCCATCCAAATATTGCCACATCTGGCGATAGCCAACACAACGCATAGAAGGCAAGTTCAGATTAAGATCACCGCGTTCACGAAGTCTTATCACCTCCGCTTCAAAACCCTGTTCCAACATCTGGTTAAAGCGAAGCTCAATACGTTGATGCAGCTGGGCTCGATCTTCTGGCATCAATGCGATTGGAATAACATTCCACGGCAACTCCAGGGCTTGCTGCTCCTGCCAATGGCTATCAATACTTCGGCCCGTCATCAAAAATACTTCCAATGCACGCTGAATTCGTTGCTGATCGTTTGGTCCTAATCGCTCACCTGAGGCAGGATCTAATTGAGCCAGGCGAGCGTGAACGAAGGGCCAGCCCTCCTGCTCAGCCTGAGCCTCGATTTCAGCTCTAATCTCGGCATTAGCTTCTGGAAGTTTGGCCAAACCTTCGGACAACGCTTTAAAGTAGAGAATGGTACCACCCACTAAAACGGGCAATTTACCCTGCGCGTGTGCCTGATCGATTAATTGACGGGCGTCTTCAGCAAAATCTGAAGCTGAGTAGACCTCTGTTGGATCTAAGATATCGACCAGTGCATGCGGGTATTTTGCTAACGTCGCACGATCGGGTTTGGCTGTACCGATATCCATCTCTCTGTAGATAAGAGCGCTATCAACACTGATAATCTCAACATCCATATAATCAAACAGATTTAGTGCAAGATCAGTTTTTCCTGAAGCTGTTGGCCCCATTAAGAAAAGTACTGGCAACTTTTCGGCCACTACTGCCCCCTTAGGAAGAGCTTATCTAGTTCATTCATTGTCATCTGCACATAGGTAGGACGACCATGGTTGCACTGACCACTTCGCTCAGTCGCTTCCATGTCACGCAATAGTGCATTCATCTCTGGAAGCGTGAGTTGACGATTGGCCCGAACCGAGCCATGGCATGCCATAGTCGCCAACAACTCGTTTATACTCTCTTCAATACGGCTACTGCTGCCATAGACCTTCATATCAGACAGAACATCTCGAACCAATAAAGAGACATCAGAGCGAG